>DATEWS010000222.1:0-6802 GCA_035257785.1 Pyrinomonadaceae bacterium | reverse complement strand
CGAAGCCGACTTGCTGAATACGGTCGCGCACTGCGGACGAGATCGACAAGCCGATGAGCGCCAGCAAACCTTCGATGAGTAGCAGAAAGATCGCGCCACCGTCGAGCACCGGAATCGGCAGTAAGTTGAAGATACCGAGGTTCAAACTGAGAAATCCCAGCATTCCAAACACGCCGTCCCAACCCAGCTTTTCGATCGATTTCTGCGTAGCCTGGTAGATGCCGATCGGACCCGACACAGTATTTCTCAACGAACGCTGGCCGCTGAAAACTTGTCCGAGCGCTTTTCCAGTCAAACGCAGGATTTGAAGGTTTTGGTTATAGGCGTATTTAACTGCCGAACCTATGCCAGCGGCGTGCAGTGGATATTGTTCGGCGACAACAAATCCCAACCGGCCATTGACGCGACGTTCGTCAGTCTTAAGTTCCAATGGTTGGCCGTTACGTTGAACTGTGATCGCGATTGGCTGCGCTTCGTGACTGCGAATGTATTCGGTCACCTGCGCTGAGCTCTTCACCTCTTCGCCGCCGATTTTCAGGAAGCGATCGCCTTCTTTCAATCCCGCGGATTCAGCGGGCGAGCCGCTTTGAACTTCACCGACAACAACCGGCAAACCACCATAGTCAGGAATAAACTCGAGATATCCTGCCGCCTCGCCATTCTCTACTCGCGTCGCGGGCGTGATCGTCAGTGAGATTTCAGAACCGTTTCGATTTACGACCATCGGCAGAGGACGACCAGGCGAGAGCAACGCATCACCGCTGATGATGTCCCAACTCGGATTGTCAGTGCCATTGAAAGAAACGATGCGGTCGCCAGGTTGAAGACCTGCTTGAGCGGCGGCGCTATTTTCATTGACGTAATAAACAACCGGTGCGGGTGTCGCCGGCACTCCATACATGAACGCGGCCCCAATCGGAATCGCCATCGCGGTGATAATGTTCATCACCGGACCTGCCACCGCAACCAGCACGCGTTGCCAGCGCGGGCGCAGGTTGTATTGCTCCTCAGCCGGAATGTCCTGAGCGCCGGCGCCTTCGAGAGGAGCATTTGACTCGTCGCCGCCGAGCTTTACGTAGCCGCCGAGCGGTATTGCCGAAACCCGATAGTCCGTATGTCCCCATCTTCTGCCAAAAAGACGCGGCCCAAAGCCAACTGAGAAGGTCTCAACGCGGATTTTGAAGAGTTTGGCGACGATAAAGTGGCCGAATTCGTGGAGGACAACGGCCGAACCGAGGATGAAGATAAACGCTATCGCAACTAAAAATGAATCCATTCAGACCTTCTTCTTATAGTCTTTACGTCAAACAACCACTTTTAGACTCGACGATTTCGAGTCAGGTTGCACAAAAACGAGTTTACGCGTCCGGTTAAGATAACGTCAAACAAATACTCGCCGCAAAAAGGCACAAAAGTCACATAACGTTCTCTCTAAATGTTTTGTGTTTCTTGTGCTTCTTTGTGGCAGAGAATTTCCTCAATAGCGGCGCGAGCAGCGAGGCGCGCTTCGTGATCGGCGGCGAGGATCGTTTGTATGTCTTTTGCGGGCTGATTTGAGTGATGGTTCATTACTGACTCGATAATGTGGGGAATTTCGGTCAGGCTGATCTCTTGGTTCAGAAATGCGGCAACCGCTTCCTCATTCGCGGCGTTCATCGCTGCCGGCAGTGTTCCGCCTTCACTTAAGGCCCGGTAGGCCAGTCTGATGCATGGAAATCGTTCGTGATCGGGTGCTTCGAAATGAAGACCGGAAACGGTGGTCAGATCCAATGGCGGCAGTTGACAGGTATGTCGTTCGGGATACGTGAGCGCGTACTGAATCGCGTGCCTCATGTCCGTAACGCCCAACTGGGCAATCACGGAACCATCGACGAGTTCGATCATCGAATGAACTACAGACTCCGGGTGCACGAGGATGTCGATCTCTTCCGCTCCGAACCCAAATAACCAATGAGCTTCGATGACTTCGAGGCCTTTGTTCATGAGCGTCGCTGAGTCGATGGTGATCTTCGCGCCCATGTTCCAGGTCGGGTGACGCATCGCTTCCGCGATGGTAGCGTGTTCAATTTCCGCTTTATTCTTCGTCCGAAAGGGTCCGCCGGAAGCTGTGAGGATGATGCGTCGAACTTCTTCGCGACGTTCACCTCGCAAACACTGGTGCAGTGCGTTGTGTTCGGAATCAACCGGCAACAACTCAGCGCCTGACTTTCGCGCGGCGGCAGTCATCAACTCGCCCGCCATCACGAGTGTTTCCTTATTTGCGAGGGCGACGCGCTTGCCGAGCTCGAGCGCTTTGAGTGTGGGAACAAAACCAACTGCGCCGACCGTGGCGGAGATCACGCAGTCTGCGTCCGGATGAGTGGCGACTTCACACAGTCCCTCTTCACCAACGACGATGCGCGGCAGATCGACATCACGCGCAAACAACATCGCGCGCAGATCGTGCGCGGCTGCTTCAGTGTCAACTGAAACTACTTCCGGAAGATGCATCGCGATCTGATCAGCGAGTCGCTCGACGTTGGTTCCCGCCGCCAGGGCGACCACACGCATGCGAGTTGTACTTAACGACTCGATGACTCGCAGACTATTGCAGCCAATCGACCCCGTTGAACCAAGGATCGCAACGCCGGGACTGTCTATTGTTCCAGTCATGCAGCTAACAGTGGGCTGTGTACCTTTGTATCGTAGGGGTCGAGTAGGGGGATCTTTTGGCCTAAAGTGTCGATATATGACGCCGATGTTACGCGCCAGGTGTTGCCCTGCACCAGGACCAGGTCAACGGTCGCGTTGACTGTCTTATTCTCACCAACCACTTTCAATTTCAAACTCACTTCGTTACTGCCATCAAGATTGACCCTGGCGGGAACAATGGTGCCAAACTCTTTCACTTCTCCGATGTCCTGCTTCAACCTTTCGCTACGCCGCAGATAGTCCTTCGCCTTTTCCGCCGACTGACTATTTCTCACTCCATACAGACCCAAACCAACGATTGCCGCCACAAACGAAGCCACTACAACTGCGAGCGCGAAAACCACTCCACCAATAATCAGCATGATTTTCTTCGTGGTCATGCGCGGTCAGCTTTGGAAGTAGAAGCGTGCAAAATAGTAGATGAGTGGCGCGTTGAAGAGCAAGCTATCCAATCGATCGAGTATGCCGCCATGCCCGGGCAGAATATTAGCTGCATCCTTCGCGCCCGCGCCACGTTTGAGCGCGCTTTCGGCGAGGTCGCCGAAGATTCCGACCACGGTCATCAACGCTGCGAGTGGAAGCGTGTATTTGAGCGGCAGTTCGCGAAAGAACCAGAAGTGAGCGAGCGTCGCCATCGCGAGTGCGGCTACGAGACCGCCCACCGCGCCTTCCCACGTTTTGCCCGGACTGATCGATGGCGCGAGTTTATGTTTTCCTAATGTACGACCGACGTAATACGCGCCCGTGTCGCCGCCCATTAGCACCAGGAAGAAGAACGACAAAAGATGGGCTGAGAGCACCTGGTTAAAGCCCGTGCGCAGTGACACGAGATGACTACCCAACAGCGGGATATAAAGCACGCCCAGGATCGTCGCGCCGGCTGACGCAATCATCTTGTCGAACGGGGCGCCACGCAGCGTCGCGGCGATCAACGTTCCCGCAGTCAACACGATGATCACGAATTGGACCAGCAACACGGTAACAGCCGGATCGTTCTGAAGTGAGATGGTGACGATTGCAGCGCCCGCGAGATATCCCGCGCCCGGATCCGGTTTGAGCTGGAGTTTTTTCGCGAGCACGTAAAACTCCCAGAGGCCCATGACCATCGCGGCCGCTGCGAGTAAGACAAACACCCACCATAAAGAAGCAAAGAGAATAGAGACGATCAGGAAGGGTAAAACGATGACCGCCGTTAAGATTCGTTTCATTCGGTCCTATTTTTTACTGACTACGAGCTTCAAGCCACCAAATCTTCTGTCGCGACGCTGATAATCAATTACGGCCTCGAGTAAATGTACGCGGCGAAAGTCGGGCCAAAGAGTTTCAGTGACGTAGATCTCGCTGTACGCGCTTTGCCAGAGCAGGAAGTTTGAGATTCGCAACTCACCGCTCGTGCGCACGAGTAAATCAAGTTCCGGAAGGTTACGCGTGTAGAGCTCGCTGGCGATGCGTTCTTCGGTGAGTTCATCGGGACGCCCACCTTCGTCGACGAGACGTCTGACAGCCGCGCGCGCGGCGTCGACGATCTCAGCGCGCCCGCCGTAATTCAGCGCCACCGTCAGGATCATGCCTTTGTTTCTGGCTGTCTGCTCAGTGGCACGCGCGATCTCGTGACGCACATTTTCCGGAAGTGCTGCGGTGCGACCGATTGTTTGAAACCTGATGTTCTGGCGATCGATCGCGTCGAGTTCGAGCCGCAGGTAACGACGCAACATGCGCATCAGTGCGTCGACCTCGTAACGTGGACGTTTCCAGTTCTCGGTCGAGAATGCGTACAACGTGAGCGCGTTCAGGCCCAGGCGCGCGCCGGTATCGACAGCGGCGCGGACGGCTTCGACGCCCGCTTTATGACCCGCGATACGTGGCTGGCCCCGTTGGGCCGCCCAACGTCCATTGCCGTCCATGATGATCGCGACGTGACGCGGCAGACGATCCCAGGCGACAGCGCCGAGCAGCGCCTCTTCTCTCGTACCTTGTTGAATAACAGCAGTGAAATCAGAAAGCATATAAAGCAGTATAGGTCATAGAAGTCCTATTGGACCTATGATTCGTCATAGCGCACACGCAGCAACGTCAGCCCACACGCCGGAGCTGTTACCGCGGCTAACGGGCGGTTCAGTGTTTCGAGCGCCTCGCCTATCGCGTCGGAATCGAGTTCGCCACGCCCCAACGCCATCAACGTCCCGGCCATCGCTCTAACCATATAACGCAGAAATCCTTCAGCGCTTACACGAATCTCGATCAAATTTCCCTGGGAACGTTCGTCACCCCGTTCCGCGATCGCGACTTCAGTGACGGTTCGCACGCGATCTTCGACATCGGACTGCGCTGCCGAAAACGCGGTCCAATCGTGTCTGCCACGAAACAACTCCGCGCCCTGTTGCATGCTCTCGAGATCGAGTGGACGCGCGTCGTGATGAGCGTAGCGCCACCAGAACGGCGAGATCACTGGACCATTCACGATGCGATAAACGTATGTCTTTCCGATCGCGGAATAGCGCGCGTGAAAATCGTCAGCCGCAGTTTCAACTGACAACACGCGCACGTCTTTGCCGATATTCCCATTGATCGCTGCGCGGAGTTTTGACGTCGTGATGTCGCGTTCGATCTCAACACTCGCGACCTGTCCTTCAGCGTGAACACCAGCGTCAGTGCGTCCGGAACCATGAACGTTGACGTTGCGACCATTGATCAACGAAAGCGCGCTTGTTAATTCGCCTTGAACGGTGCGGTGACCTTCCTGAATCTGCCAGCCGTGAAAGTCTGTCCCATCGTACTGAAGCAGTAGTTTGTAATTCACTTCGCGACTTTCCGGCTGCCGGGCTTCACGACTGGTTCCCCGAGTTTGCACGCATCACACTCAGCCGCACTAACCGACAAAACTTTCAACGCGGCGAGCGCGGTCAGCGGCACTCCGACATCAGCAACCCCCGCGGAACGATCGATGATTGCTGCTGCTGCAACAACGTTCGCGCCTGCGCGTTTGAGTGCTTCGATCGTGTCGCGCGTCGAACCGCCAGTTGTGATCACGTCTTCAACCACGAGCGTCTTCTCGTGCGGTGAAACGGTAAAGCCGCGGCGCAACGTCATCTGATCGCCTTCGCGTTCGGTCCAAATAAATCTCGCGCCGAGCGCACGCGCCACTTCGTGTCCAATCACGATACCGCCAATCGCAGGCGACGCGACGAGCTGAATTCCCTCGTCTCGATACTTCTCCGCAATCGCACGTCCAAACGCCTCTGCACGCTCCGGAAACTGGAGCACGAGCGCACACTGCAAATAGACCGTGCTATGCAAACCACTCGACAATTGAAAATGACCTTCGAGCAGCGCGCCGGTAGTTCTGAATTGATCGATCACTTGTTCAGCGTTCAATTCCTTACCTCGTGATGTACATACATGCTATATTCGAGCCCGAATGCCGCCTTATCCGAATTTAGTTTCAGATTCTACTCTCGTTCAGGACACAATTGACCTGCTAACTTGCTCGGGCGGACGCGCGGCTGCGGCAGAGATCGTCGACGCAGTTTTCAAACTCTCTCACATCGACGACGAACTCGCGGGACTTCTCGTCGCCGATCTCATTCGCAACGATCGTCGCTTCAAGATCATCGAGAACAACACTGTCGAGCTACAAGCTGACGATAGTCAATCGCGACGGCTCAAGGATCTCGACTTCGTCGTCGTTGACGTCGAAGCCACGGGTGCAAAGACGCCGCCAAATCGTCTCATCGAACTCGGCGCGTATCGCATTCGCGGCGGACGCATCGTCGATAAGTTTCTGTCGCTCGTCAATCCGGAGATTCCGATCCCGCGCTTTGTTGCTTCGCTTACCGGCATCTCGAACGAGATGGTGAAACGTGCTCCCGTGTTTGCGCAAGTCGCGCCGCAGTGGCTCGATTTCGTGAGCGATTCGGTGCTCGTGGCCCATAACGCGCCGTTTGACACGAGCTTCCTGAATCACGAGATCTCGCGCGTGTATCCCGGTCATCGCATGGTGAATCCGCACCTGTGCACGGTCAGACTTTCAAGACGCGCGCTGCCCGATCTTTGCAATCACCGCCTCGACACGATCGCTGACCACTTCTCGATTCCGATCACGAGTCGCCAC
>DATEWS010000221.1:0-5582 GCA_035257785.1 Pyrinomonadaceae bacterium | reverse complement strand
CCGTGGAAAGAACGTGGCGCGCAACGATGGGGATGACTGGCGACGCATCAGCCACGATTCGCTGGATCTCGTAAAATTTCGACTTCCGTTTTCCAGGATCGGACTCGCTGGCCTGCTCGGCGAAAAGCTGATCGACCTTCGCTTCCCATTCGGTCGAAGGCGACTCCTGGTTCGGTTTCCATTGATGCACATCGCCGCGGCTCAGTAGCAAGTTGGCGTAAGTTGACGGCTCAAGGTCCGTAACGGATAGACCAAGCAGTATCGCATCGTATTCATGGGACTTGGTCCAGGCAGTCGTAATAGCGGCGAACTCGATCGGTACGACCTGCATTTTTATGCCGAGCTTGGAAAGGTCCTCCTGGATCACTGCCGCCATCAGCTTACGCAGCTCGTTCTCAGCCGGAACCAGCAGCGAAAACTCGACGCGATTGCCTCGCGCGTCAAATAGTTCCGGAGCACCTGCGGCTCCGCGCCGCGTGAAACCAGCTTCTTCCAGCAGCGAAGCTGCTTGACCAGGGTCGTACGGGATCTTCGGAAGCTCTGGATTGGCCCAGATTCGGTTCGCCGGTGATACAACGCCGTAGAGCGGTGTTGCCAAACCCTGAAGCGTCGATCTGGCAATCGAGTCGCGGTCAACAGCCAATGAAAGCGCCCGTCTGAATTTCGAGTCCGAAAACCACGCGAGCTTGACCTGATTGACCGGCGTGCCGTCAGACTTGGCGGGATTCAGGTTGAACCAAATATAGTCGACCCCAAGACTCGGGCCGAGATCGAAGGCTCTCACCGGTCCGCCGGCATTCAGCAGCGAAGCGTAATCCGTCGGACGTATACGATCCACGATATCTATGGTGGCCTGGTCCAAGCCCACACGTGTCTGATTTGAGTCAGGCACTACCTCGACGGCCAGTTCATCAAGATACGGAAGTTGCGTTCCCTGTGCGTCCCGTTTCCAATAATTAGGATTGCGTTTTAGGACAATCCGTTCTGCGGTCGCTGCTGACGCGACAACGAACGGACCGCAGGTGACCACGGATGCCGGCGGAGCAGTTATCTTCCACACCTCGGAAAGCCGGCCGGCCTTTTGATCGGCTTCGAGAGAATTCCTGGACAGCACGGCAATGTTGTAGAGGTAATTGTCAGGGGATGCTATGGTTTCAGGGAAAACAAATTGAAGATTTCGATCATCGATAACTTTTACAGATATCGGCTTACCGTTGATAAGGAGCGCGTCGCGGAACACCTCTGCCTTGTTCCGTTCATCGTAAGTAGCCTCGAGGGTGAACGCTACGTCACTACTCGTCAGAGGCTGCCCATCTGAAAACTTCAGTCCGTCTCGAAGCCTGATGTCGACGGAACGATGATCGGGGCTCGTCGTCCAGGCTTCAGCGAGGCCCGCTACATAACTTTGCGTCGAGTGATCGAACTCCACCAGCCGGCTGTTGAGCAGGAAAAATGCGATTACGCTCGACGACTCGTCGTTTGCAAGAAGATAGTTGAATGTTTTGGGTGGTGAAGATACACGATAGACCAACTTGCCGCCCCGTATACCGATTCCTCGTTGTTCGGGCGTTGCGGAGCGTGTCGCAGTGTTTGAGACAGGCGCTTGCCGGCACGAAAACAGAAGCGGAAGCAGAAGAAAAACAGCAAGTCGAAGGTATGTGAACGGACGCATGATGCTATTCTCCGGCAGCAAGTTAGGGAAGCCGAAATCCGAAGGAGTAAACTCGTGAGAGTGTAACTGAGAACAGGCGAGCATGATCAAGTTGCTGCTGAGAAAATGCCTGCAAGGGCTCATGATGGTACTGCTCGTTTCGGCAGTGACGTTCGCGCTCCTCGGTTTTGCCGGGGGTGACGCCCTGACGCAGTTGCGAGATAACCCGCAGATCTCAGACCAGACGATCGAGCGGCTCCGTAGTGTTTACGGTCTCGATCAACCACTTTCGATACGTTACTTTCGCTGGCTCTCGAGCGCGATCACTGGTGACCTGGGGGAGTCGACATACTTTCGTGTGCCGGTAAGCGGCCTCGTATGGACGCGTTCGGTAAGTACATTTCTGCTCGGGACGGCCGCCTTTGCGATCGCACTCACGTTGGCAGTGCCGTTAAGCCTCATCGGCGCGCGATATAAATCAACGACAATTGCCGCATTGATCGACTTCGTGATCCTTGCAACAGCCTCGACCCCGCGGATCGTTCTCGCGCTCGTCGCGCTCGCGATTTCCGTCCGATTGACTGCGTCCGCGAGGTCTTCGGGGGTTCTATTCTGGCTGGCAGCGTTGGCCCTGTCGGCGCCATTGATTTCTGCTTTTCTGGCGCAGTTTCACGGCGAATTACAGCGGACGATGCGAGAAGACTTCATCAAGCTTGCACGTGCGAAAGGCTTACGGGAAAGTGCGGTGATCCTCCGTCATGCGGTCAGACCCGCACTCAATCCCCTCTTGACGATTGCCGGCCTTTCACTTGGCGGTGTGCTGGGAGGTTCTGTCATCGTCGAATCCGTGCTCGGGCGCCCGGGAATAGGAGCATTGATGGTTTCAGCCGTGCGCGGACGTGATTTGCCTTTGGTAATGGGAATCGTTCTATTTACCAGCACAGCGGTCTGGCTCGGAAATGCCCTTGGCGACTTGTTGCAGGCGATCAACGACAAGCGAATTCGCGACCTCGGCTTTTGAAAGACCGTCTATCCAAACATGCTTTCACCATGAGGCGAACCAAACGCGTGGCGGTGTTTGGTTGGCTTATCATTGGGCTGTTCGCGTTGTGTGCTCTTTTCGCTGGTTTTCTCGCACCGTACGATCACAGCGCTCAGTCACGGTTTGAGCCTTCCGCTCCGGCGACGAGGATCCACCTCAGCGGTGTGACGCCTATCATTCATCCACTGCGTGTCGAAGATTCTCTGCGCCGCATTTACAGCGAAGACACGTCGGTCGCCTTTCCGGTGGGATTCCTCGTCCGCGGATATTCATACAACTTGTTCGGCATCGCAGAAACCGATGTACATCTGTTCGGGGTTAAAAGCACTTCGGACATCGCTCCCAGGATCAATCTTCTGGGAACTGACCAATTAGGACGCGACCGCTTCTCTCGGTTGCTTTACGCGATCCGGTTCTCGCTCATCGTTGCGTTCCTGGGTGTTCTCGTCGCCTGCGTTATTGGTATTTCAATAGGAGCGGTGAGCGGCTATGCGGGACGGCTCGTAGACACGTTTCTGACGGGTGCGACGGACGCCATGCTTGCACTACCGACATTGATCCTCATACTCGGAGTGCGTGCGGCTTTCCCGCTGGAACTGCCAATGACGCGGGCGGCTTTGCTTCTGCTACTCATCTTTGCACTGACGGGCTGGGCTGAAATGGCCCGGTTGACACGCGGACTTGTGCTGTCATTGCGAAAACGCGAGTTCGTCATCGCGGCAGTCGCATTGGGCGTAAGTCAAAAGAGAGTTTTGTTTCGCCACATTCTTCCAAATATTTTGCCGCCGCTGCGAACGCGGGCGGTCCTGCTGCTGCCAACGTTCCTGCTTGCTGAGGTCGCCCTGTCGTACCTGGGCGTCGGGCTGCAGGAACCGGAACCAAGTCTTGGAAACATGCTCACTGCGGCAAGCGATCTCGATCAGCTTCGTTCGCAACCGTTTAGCGTGCTGTCGCCGGCACTCGCCGTGTTGTTGTTCACCCTCGGAGTACGACTGATCGGCAGAAATGAGCGGACCTAACCCCCCTCATTCAACTCTCGCCGGCTGAGGCGGTCTGCCTCAAGTTTTTCTCAACCCACCCTGCATATCTTGTAACTGTTCGAATCCATTTGTCCGGTTATCGGAGTCTGTTGAGGAGAGAACAATGCGTTCATCCCGTTTTCAGCGTTATTCAGGCCTGTTAAATCCACGAATTGCAATTGTCCTGATCGCCGCGCTCGCACTGTGTGTTGCTGCCTTTGTCGGTACTCGTCGCAGTGCCGCAGCCACGCCGACGTCCGGCACGATCTCTGAAGCGAATCCAGTGCTGACTTACGACGCAGGACCGTTCAATATTCCGAACCAGTCGCCACTTGGACTAGGACAACTCGACCAGGGGCCGCGCTGCAGCGCGCAGTTTCCGTGCGACAACTTTTCTTTAACCGTGTCGCTTTCTGCCGGATACGCTGCTTTGCATCCGAACGCATCAATAAAGGTAACGCTGTTCTGGACGGATCTGGGTTCGGGTCAGTCTGACTACGACCTCTACATTTTTCGCGGCGTTGTTGGCGACCTTAACGGTAGCCGGCAGGCAGACTACCAGGCAGCCAGCGGCGCGAATCCTGAAGTTGCCAGCATCACGCCCTTGCAGGATGGTTCGAACACTTACTCGCTGAAGATAGTTCCTTATATACCGACTCAAGAGATTGTTCACGTTCGCATGGAATTACTATCAGGCACCGGAGGTAGCGGCTTCCCAGGCTTTGGTGGCGCCGATCCGACAGTGCCGAATGCGCCGCGTTATCAGACCTACGTGCCGCCAGCTAACTCTTCCGCAGAAGTGAATAATGGCGAATTCAATATCGGCTTCAATCCAAAAACCGGTCGAATCATGGCGATGAATAGTGGTCCGATCTGGAGATTGACGCCAGGCGAGAAGCTCACAACCGCGGGCCCTGAGTGTTGCGACGCTCTTTGGGAAGACGTTTCAAACCTGACGACTCTCGTCGGCGTTGATCCAATCCTGTGGACCGATCAGAAAACCGGACGTACATTTGCGTCGAATTCAACCGCCGGCACGAACGTCATCTATGGCTACACGGACAATGATGGCGACCTTTGGAATCCCTTGAGTGCCTCGGGCCCGAACGCCAGCAGTGATCATGAAACCATTGGCTCTGGTCCGTTACCAGCTTCGCTGAGCGCTCTCTCTAATCCAGTTAACCAGGGCCAGGCGGTTTACTACTGTGCTCAAACCTGGCCGGTCGGCGCCGCAGCGTGTCAGGCCAGCGATACCCTTGGCGTTAGCTATGGGCCGAGTGTGCCTGTTTATGACGGACAGACAACGCAATGCAGCGGCATTCATGGACACGTTAAGGTTGCGCCTGATGGAACAGCCTATCTGCCGGTCCGCGACTGCAGCGGCAAGGCAGGTTTGATGGTGAGTGTTGACGGTGGCGTCAGTTGGACCGAGCGAATTATTCCGAACAGCAAGACGCAGACACACGGAAGCGATCCCTCCGTTGCGATTGGGGCTGATGGAACTTTGTATTTCTCTTATGTCGCCGATCAAACCAGCAACCCGCAGGATCCAACCGAAGGGCACATTCATGTGCAGGTAAGCTCCGATCGAGGAGCAACGTGGTCCAAAGACACGGATTTGGGTGCAAGTCATGGGGTCAGGAATGCTGTATTTCCCGAGGGTGTCGCAGGCGATAGCGACCGTGCGGCTGTCGGTTTCCTTGGGACCGATCGCCCTGGCGACTTCGAGGGCGCATCCTTCCCGGGCATTTGGTATTTATTCATCGCGACTACTTACGATCGAGGCAACACGTGGACGATCGTGAATGCCACGCCGAACGATCCGGTGCAGGGCGCCGGCGGTATCTGGCTCGGCGGCGGCAGTAATACC
>DATEWS010000220.1:0-3718 GCA_035257785.1 Pyrinomonadaceae bacterium | reverse complement strand
CCTACATCATCACCGACGAAGAACGGAAGGCATTCAAAAAACTCGCCACCGACGACGAGCGCGAACGCTTCATCGAGGAGTTCTGGCGCCGCCGTGATCCAGATCCGGACACCGACGAGAACGAGTTCAAAGAGGAATACTACGAGCGCATCGCCTATGCCAACGAGCACTTCAGCTCGGGCATTCCGGGCTGGAAAACCGACCGCGGCCGTATCTGGATCATGTACGGCAAGCCGGACGAGCGTGAAACTCACCCGATGGGCGGTTCTTACGAGCGGCCTTCATACGAAGGCGGCGGTTCGACGACCACTTATCCTTTCGAAATCTGGTTTTATCGTTACCTGGCCGGTGTGGGTTCAGGAGTCGAAATCGAATTCGTTGACCCGACGGGCAGCGGCGAATATCGCATCGCCAGAAATCCCAACGAAAAAGATGCACTCTTGATGGTGCCGGGCGCTGGTCTCACATTGGCAGAACAAATGGGACTAGCTGATAAAGCCGATCGCATCTCAGGTGCCGGCGGCATCGGCAATTCTCAGTATCAGCGTGAGCAGGACAGTCCGTTCTCGCGCTTGCAGTTGCTCGCGGATCTCAACCGTCCACCGCAGGTTAAATTCAACGATCTCGCCGCTGCGGTTAACACCGGTGTCGTCGAAGAAAACCCACTCAACTTCGATCTGAGAATCGACTTCTTCCGTCAGTCAGACGAACGAGTGATCACTGCTTTCACGATCCAGGCTGAAAACAAAGACCTGGTCTTCCAGGACAGTGGCGGATTGCAACAAGCGCGCATGAACATCTTCGCGCGCATCACTTCCGTCGCTGGGCGACGCGTGGGAATATTCGAAGACCCGGTCATCACAACCGCCACCGCGCAAGAACTGAGCGAAGCACGCGATCGGAAGTCGGCTTATCAGAAAGCGGTGCCATTAGCTCCCGGCACTTACAAAGTCGACGTGATCGTTCGTGACGTCACTTCCGGTGCAACTGGTCTGAAGCAACTCGGCTTCAACGTACCGAAGTATGATCAGGAAAAACTCTCGACATCTACGATGATTCTTGCCGCCAAGCTCGAGAGCCTCGTGGATCAGCCCGCGGTGGGCCAATTCGTGATCGGCACTACCAAGGTCATTCCCAATGTCTCAGCCGTTTATAAACGGGGCCAGCCTGTTGGTATCTACCTCCAGGTTTACAATGCCGGAATCGATCAGACAACGCTGCGACCTTCAGTCGATGTTGAGTACGTGCTGAGTCAAAACGGCAAGGAACTTGGCAAACAAGCTGAAGACTGGCGCGGCATGAGCGACTCGGGCCAACGCCTGACCCTCGCTCGCTTGATTGACACGCGTGGCCTCGGCGCCGGCGAATACGAAATCGCCATCCGAATTCGCGATCGAGTTACGGGGCAGTCTCTGTCACCAGCACAGAAGTTCACCGTGCAGCAGTAAGTTTCTTAATAGTTTGTAGGGGCGGCACTCCGTGGCCGCCCCACAATTCCAATCGTCGTCTCCCCGTCAGTCTTACAACAGCTCACTTCGCGGAAAGGAAACGACGCGCATGCCTGTCTCGTTGCTCCGAGCTGTCACAGCTCTCCTTCTCGTTTCGTTCACAGGTCTTTCAGTTCCAGCTCAACAAACAAAGCCCAGTCCTGACGAAAAACCGCGCCAGATCAAACCCGAACTCAAGAAGGCTTATGTCGAATGGATCAACGACGTCGATCTAATCCTCACGCAAGCCGAACGTGACGCCTGGAAGAAACTTGACACCGACGAAGAGCGCGAAAAGTTTATCGAAGACTTCTGGCGCAGCCGCGACCCTGACCCCGACACTGAAGAAAACGAATTCAAGCTCGAGTTCTTCGAGCGCATCGCTTATGCAAACGAGCACTTCTCCTCAGGCAAGCCCGGTCGCATGACGGATCGCGGTCGCATCTACATCAAGTTTGGAAAGCCGGACGAGATCGAGTCGCATCCCGCGGGCGGTTTGTATGAGCGGCCCTCATACGAAGGCGGTGGATCGACTTCGACATATCCGTTTGAGAAGTGGTTCTATCGATATCTTCCGAACGTAAGGAGCGGAGTCGAAATTGAGTTTATCGATCCAACAGGTTCGGGCGAGTATCGCATCGCGCGCAATCCCGACGAGAAGGATGCACTGATTCACGTTCCCGGCGCGGGACAAACCTTAGCTGAACTCGCCGGACTCGAAACACGGGCCGATAGAACTGCCAACCTCGGCGGTTTTGGTCGCGTTAATTACACCAGAAGTCAGGATTCACCGTTTGAAGTGATGGATCTGTTCAACGGTCTCCAGCGCGATCAGCCTTTCGAGCGTAACTTCCTCGGCACTTCGACCAACACTCCAATCGTTGACGACAGTTCGATTAATTTCGACACGCAGATCAACTACTTCCGTCAATCTGATGATCGTGTGCTGGCAGTGCTTACGGTCCAAACAGACAACGATCAACTGCACTTCTCGGACAGTGGCGGTCTTCAAATCGCTCGCTTGAATATTTTCGGCAGGGTGACATCAGTTGCGAACGTTACTGCCGCAAAGTTCGAGGACTCAGTAACGACGACAGCAACAGCGCAGGAGCTCAACAGCACCCGCACTCATAAATCAGCGTACGCGCGTGCCTTCATACTCAATCCGGGACGCTATCGAGTGGACGTCATCGTCCGCGATATCGAAACGGGCAATGCAGGCGTGAGGAAAGTCGGATTTCTCGTGCCCAAATTTCCGACTGATTCTCTCTCGGCATCGAGCATCATCCTCGCAGCGAAACTCGAAAACATGGAAGCGGGCGCCGCGATTGGACCATTCGTCATCGGCACAACCAAAGTGATTCCGAATCTGTCCGGCGTTTACCGGCGCGGGCAACCCATCGGCGTCTATCTGCAGGTGTACAACGCCGCCATAGATCAAACGACTCTGAGGCCCGCAGCGGATGCAGAATACATATTGGTCAAAGATGGCAAGGAGATCGGGAAGCAGATCGAGGACTGGCGACAAATCAACGATTCAGGTCAGCGATTGACCCTCGCGCGCCTGATCGACAGCCGCAACCTCGAACCCGGTAAGTACCAGATTCAGATCCGTATCCGCGATCACGTTTCGGGACAAACAATTACTCCCGAGGCGAGTTTTACTGTCGAGCCTTAATCGACTCACGCATAAACTGTTCAGCCTGGTCCAGGTATTGCTCGCCTGCCGAACCGAAAACAACATGGCCGGCGCCAGGGACTATCAATAACTTCTTCGGCTCGTTTGCAGCCGCATACAGGAGTTGTGCTTCACTGGTTGGGATCGTCGGATCAGGATCACCGTGAGCGATTAGAATCGGGCACTTAATGCTGTTCAGCTTGCGCGCTGATTCAAACCGGTTTTTACCAAGCACGTGCAGAAAACGCGGGAGCCACGGCAACGCACTGGTCGCTACCGAACTTGCCGAACTAAATCCGGATTCAAGAACGACAGCAGCGAAAGTTCTCCGTGAAGCAACATCCGCGACTGTCGCTGTTCCAAGCGAATGTCCATAAAGCACAATCTGTTCTGAACGAATTCCTTTCTTGTTCATCACAAAGTCCACCGCAGCATCGCCATCGGCATAAAGATCCGATTCGTTTGCAGCAACTCCATCACTCAAACCATACCCGCGATAGTCAAAAATCAACACGTTAAATCCGTGGTTCGCAAACCGTTCAGCCAGCCAACT
>DATEWS010000219.1:0-5625 GCA_035257785.1 Pyrinomonadaceae bacterium | reverse complement strand
CCGGTGGGCGAGGGAACGCTCGGTCGCGTGCTCAACGTCATTGGCGAGCCGGTCGACACGCTGGGTCCGGTGAAGCACGACAAGCGCTATCCGATTCACCGGCACGCGCCGACTTTCGAAGAACAGTCGACCGAGTTGCAGATGTTTGAAACAGGCATCAAGGTCATCGACCTGATTCAGCCGTTCCTGCGTGGCGGCAAGATTGGTCTGTTTGGCGGCGCCGGCGTGGGCAAGACAGTTATCGTGATGGAGTTGATCAACAACATCGCGAAAGCGCGTTCCGGATTCTCGGTGTTTGCCGGCGTCGGCGAGCGCACGCGTGAAGGAAACGACCTGCTGCGCGAAATGGTCGAGTCGCAAGTTATTCAGTTTGGCGATGCGTTTAATAAGAATTTCCACGATACAGGCAAGTTCGACCTAACGAAGGTCGACATGAACGCGATCGGCCAGTCGAAAGTGGCGCTGATTTACGGGCAGATGACCGAACCACCCGGAGCGCGTTTGCGCGTCGCCCTCTCGGGTCTGACGGTCGCAGAATATTTCCGCGATCAGGGTCTCGACGTGTTGCTCTTTATCGACAACATCTTCCGCTTCACACAGGCGGGTTCTGAAGTGTCAGCACTGCTTGGTCGTATGCCTTCGGCGGTGGGTTATCAGCCGAACCTTGCGACCGAGATGGGCGAGATGCAGGAGCGCATTACCTCCACGAAGACGGGTTCAGTTACGTCGATTCAGGCGGTTTACGTGCCTGCTGACGACTACACAGACCCGGCGCCCGCGACGACCTTCGCGCACCTTGACGCAGTGACGGCACTCTCGCGACAGATCGTGGAGTTGGGTATCTATCCCGCTGTCGATCCTTTGGCTTCGTCGTCGCGCATTCTCGATCCGCGCATCATCGGTCAGGAACACTACGACACTGCGCAGGACGTTAAGCGCGTGCTCCAACGTTACAAGGATCTACAGGACATCATTGCGATCCTTGGTCTCGACGAATTGTCTGACGAAGATAAGCTGATCGTTTCGCGCGCGCGCAAGATCCAGAGGTTCTTCTCGCAACCGTTCTTCGTGGCCGCGCAGTTCACCGGTCTCGAAGGGAAGTACGTAAAGCTCGAAGACACCGTGCGTGGTTTCCGCGAACTGGTCGACGGCAAGCACGACGATCTTCCGGAACAGGCATTCTGGATGGTTGGCACAATCGAAGAGGCAATCGAGAAGGCCAAGACGCTCGCTCAGTAAACTCAACTATGGCGGAAAAAATTCAACTCGACGTGGTAACGCCGGAGCGACGTGTTTTGCAAGAGCCGGTTGATATGGTCACAGTGCCGGGACTGGGTGGCGAGCTCGGAATCCTGCCCGGTCACACGCCGCTGATCTCGCAATTGCAGACCGGTGTGTTGACGTACGTGCAGGAAGGGAAAAGTTCTTCGCTGCATGTGTCGGGAGGGTTTGTCGAGGTGCGCGACGATCACGTTTCGGTGCTGGCTGATATCGCGGAGCGACCGGATGAGATCGACGCTGCACGCGCGAAACTCTCACGCGACAAGCTCGAGAAGCAATTGAATACGTGGACCGGAACGGAAGAGGACTTCGAGGTCGCGAAAACCAAGCTCGATCGATCTATCGTTCGGCTACAACTTGCCTCAGGCCGCTAATCAATTTTCATCCGTGTAATCCGCGGTTAGTTTTGCCACAGATTACACGGATCATTTCTTTTACAGCTGTCTCCAATCCCACAAAGATAGCGCGGGCGATGATGTTGTGACCGATATTGAATTCGGTGATTAGCTCGATCTGTGCGAGCGCGCCGACGTTCCGGTAAGTCAATCCGTGTCCAGCAGCAACACTCAATCCGTATTGCGCCGCGAGTTCAGCCGCTTCTCTCAAACGTCGCAGTTCGTGTGCGGCGTGAGCCGCTCCTTCACCGTGAATCCCGCGCGCGCCGAGGGTTGCTTCCGCATATGCCGCAGTGCATAACTCGACCTGCTGTGCGCCGACGTCGCGCGCCGACTCGATCTGTTCCGCATCAGGATCGATGAACAGGCTCGCCATGATCTTCGCTTGCCGCAAGCTCGTCACTGTCGAACGAACGATCTCAAGATTCGTCCTGACATCGAGCCCACCTTCAGTCGTGATCTCATTCGGTTTTTCCGCAACGAGCGTGACTGCATCCGGCCGGCCTTCGAGAGCGATGCCCAACATCTCGTCAGTGGCCGCCATCTCGACGTTGAGATAGGTCGTTACTGACTTTCGCAAAACTTCAATATCGAGATCCTGAATGTGTCGACGATCGCCGCGCAGGTGTACGGTGATTCCATCCGCTCCGGCTTGCTCGCATGTCATCGCTGCCGCGATCACACTTGGCTCAGGCGCACGCCGCGCCTGGCGCACGGTTGCGACGTGATCGATGTTGACGTTGAGACGAGCTGTCATGGCGGAAACTATTATAGGTCCAACAAGTCCTATAAGACCTATGTTCTTTTGACGTCGTGAACGGCCCGAATTGCGGCATCATAAACCCCGCGGCGGGCCTGCTGTCTGATCAGTCCCACTTCGTTCACCATCTTGAAACTGTCGCTGAACAAAGTCACTTTACTGCCTTCATTGTGGTCCCAGCGCACCGGCACTTCCTTCAACCGCAATCCCGCGCGAAACGCGAGATAAAGCAACTCGACGTCAAATCCAAACCGATCGATCGTGGCTGCTTCGATGAGCGGGCGGCATCTGCTCATGCGAAAGGCTTTGAAGCCGCATTGGGTGTCCCAGAACGGCATTCCCGTGGCCAGGCGAACAACTAAATTAAAAATACGGCCACCTTGTTCACGACGCCATGATTGATGCACTCCGATCAGCTCGCGGTCCAACGCTCGGGACCCGAAAGTCACGTCATACTCGCCGCTGACAATCGGCTCGACCAGTTTCGGCGCTTCCGTGATCGGTGTCGAAAGATCTGCGTCGGAAAAAAGCGCGACATCGCTGCGCGCGGCGAGCAGTCCGAGTCTAACCGCCCTGCCTTTGCCGAGGTTTGATTTGTAAGTGATAACCGACGTCCGCAAGTTTCCCGCGTCCGCGAACGCCTGCCGGGCGAGCTCGGCCGTATTATCCGCGGAGCCATCGTCGACGACGATCACCTCCGCGTCGGGCGCGTTTTGGCGCAAATAATCCACTACTGCGCGAAGGGTATTCCCTAGTCGAGCAGCCTCATTGTATGCAGGAATAATGACCGAAAGAGATGCGGACATAAAGCCTGATGCAATATACCATAGCCCCTGTGGTATATTTCTGATGTGGAAGTTGCAGGGCAATTCAAGGAACCATCGCGATCTCGTTTAGGCGCTGCGTGGCTCGACAAAAAAGTCGCGATCACCGCAGCGTTCGTGGTTTTGGCGGCCGCAGTTTTCGGCGGCACGATCGGCAATGGTCGCAACTTCAGCAGTTTCACCTCTACAAACGGCAAGAACGCGTATCGCGTTGCCGACGAGATTGAACGCGACTACAACGAAGCAGTTTCCACCATAACCAGCAATTACTCCGGCGACATCGACCACGAGAAGGCGACTCAGGCGGCTATTCAGGGCATGCTGTCCACGCTCGATCCACACTCGGCTTACTTTCCTTACAGCGAGTTTAAGAAACTCAAAGAGGATCAGGATTCACGCTTTTACGGTATCGGCGTGACGATCGTTCAGCATCGCGACGGTGTTTACATCCAGTCGGCTGTCGAGGGCACGCCCGCTGCGAAACAGGGTTTGAAGTACGGCGATCGCATTCTCGAAGTCGATGGCAAGGATGCGCGCGACTGGACCAGCGAGCAGGTTTCGAAGAACGTGCGCGGCGCGCTCGGCGAACCGGTGACGATTAAAGTTCAACGTGCCGGTTCCGAAGCGCCCTTGTATTTCACGCTCGTTCGCGATGCAGTGCCGCTGCCGTCGATTCGCAACGCGTACATGATTCGTCCGGGCACGGGATACATCGGTCTGACCGGCGGCTTTCAACGCTCGAGTGACGACGAGCTCTCGAAGGCGATGAAGCGTTTGGGAGAGCAGGGAATGCGCCAGCTGATTCTTGACCTGCGTGGCAACCCAGGGGGTTTGCTCGATCAGGCGATCGACGTCGCGAGTGAGTTTTTGCCGCGTGGGCAAGTGGTGGTTTCAGTCAAAGGTCGCACTGAATACAGCGATCCGATCGTCTACAAGTCGACGGGATCGGATCCCACGACGGTTCCACTCGTAGTGCTCATCAATCGCAACAGCGCCTCGGCGTCAGAGATCGTCGCGGGCGCGATTCAGGATCACGGCCGCGGTTTGATTGTCGGCGAGACGAGTTTCGGCAAAGGGCTGGTCCAACGAATTTTCCAGTTGCCTTACAGCACCGGCCTGACGTTGACCACCGCACGTTACTACACTCCTTACGGGCGTTCGTTGCAGCGCGACTATTCGAGCGGTTCGCTCTACGACTATTACACGCATCACGATCCAAACGATCAGCCGGCTGCGAACAACACGCCGCACAATCTCGAAGCGCCACTCGCGCTCGCGTCGCCGACGCCACATCCGCACACTGGTCCGGCAGTGCAAACCGCGGCGGGCAGAGTCTTCTATGGCGGTGGCGGCGTCACACCGGATATCGAGATTAAAGAAGCGGCGAACACGCCGGTGCGGCTTCGCATCGCGGAAGCAGGATTTCATTTCACGAGACAGTTGGCCGCGGGAGTCATTCCCGGTCTCGAATCTTATCGTGTAGATAAAATTCAATACGGGAAGAACGCCAAGCCTGCTGACTTTCCGATCACCGATCGCGTCGTCGAAGCCTTCCGCAACTTCTGTCGCACGCAACCTGACTTCCAGGTGCAGTCGGCGCAGATTGATGAAGAGTTGGAGTTTGCAAAATTACGACTGCGCCAGGAGATCATCACCGCCGCATTCTCGAGTGATGCCGGCGCACGCGTGGTACTCGATAGCGACGTGCAAGTCCTCCGCGCCCTCGAGGCGTTACCGGACGCCAAGCGTTTGGCTGACGCCGCTCGCAACGGTAGTGTCTGGTTAGGTTGAGGTCACACCATGAAAAATCCTCTCCGGCTCGCGGCAATCGTGGTGATTGCCTTGTCGTCAGTGCTCCACGCACAGCAGCAGTCTTCCGCTAAACCTTCAGTTTCAGCAAAGAACTCCGAAACGTCTGCGAAACTGCTGCTGGAGGTAGTTTTCAATTCGGAGCTGCCGCCGTCGTACTTGACGGTTAATGGAGCGGTTTGGCTAACAAGGTTCGTTCGCCTTCCCTCCGTACCAAACCAGGCATCGATTCGCACCGTCAACCTTTATTCGAAATTTAATGGTGAGACTGTGGATGTTCGAGTCATGTTGAGGCGCGGATCTGATCAGGAAGATCTCCTGGGTGTCTATCAGATCGGTGTTGGCGAAAAGAAGACTCTGGATGATCTGCGGGCGGTCGGTGTTGAGCCTTTTAACCTCACTCTCGTCACTACTGTTCCACCACTGCCACCGCCACCATCCTTCGAGAACCGCACAAAATCGGTCGATATTGTCAGCGTGCAGTCTGAGAACATGCCAAAGCCGGCGTATCGAATTACTTTCCGAAATCTTTCGGATAAGAACCTTCTGGCATTGC
>DATEWS010000218.1:0-9053 GCA_035257785.1 Pyrinomonadaceae bacterium | reverse complement strand
CGGCCGTTGGTAACCTGTTACCCAATTGGATATTTCTGTGACAAATTCGCGCATGGACCAAAACTCATACTCTTGACCCAAAACATCCGTAAAATTACGGGTTTTGAGGCAAAGCCCCGAACGAGTTTTGCGGCACTCAGTGAATTTCCTAGGAAAATCTCAGGTTTTTGGCTGGTGGGTAGTCCGTATACAAATTGACGTCGCAGCGCTCGCGCCAAATCTTCTTAAATCCCAGCAAATCTGCACCTTAGCTCTCCTCACAACTGCGGCACAACAGTTGTAATCAGATCTGCGTCGGAACGGTCGGGTAGATACTCCGATGCGGCAAACCCCTTCTCTTTTGGAGCAGAAAAAACGACGATGATTAACCTGTTAGCGGCAGCTACGTCCGTGCCTCAAAATGCCTTCAGGACTACGGAACTGGTCGGAAGTCTTATGCACAAACTCTCACCCGAGCTGATCAACGCTATCAGCACGCTCGGCGTCCACCAGCGGTTCTCAACTCTCGAAAATTATCCAGACTTTCTTTGCGGCAAACCGAAGATAGCCAGCAGCTCCACAAGCAAACTCGGCGTGGCCGCTACGAAGCGTTGCATTAACGAGTGGGGAGGTGATCCGAACCGCATCGGTTTGCTGGTTGCGGCAACTAATACTCCTGACCAGATGTTGCCCTGCCTGGCTTCCGAGATCATGGGAAAGACGCACGGCCTGCTCTCAAGATCGCTGCGCACAGTGAATATGCAAGCTCAGGGTTGTTCTGTGTTACTCAAGTCAGTTGAAGTTGCCCAATGGTACCTGGCCTCGAATCCCGGCAAGCTCGCAATCGTGGTTATGGCCGAAGCTCACACGCCATACGTTGCACCGCTGCTGCGGCCAGAGTATTCCGGGTATCGCGAGATCATAAAATTGAGAAAAGAGGGAAAACTCGATCCCGATCAATTTGAACAACAGAGATTGGACACAACTTTCGTAATCCAATCTATGCTCTTCGGCGACGGCGCGGTGGCCTTGCTGGTTGGCAGCGAAGAAGGAAAACCCGCGTTTGGACCAATCTCACACCTGACCAACGACGAGCCGGCCGATATGGACCTGCTCACTATGGTCAGCAACAGCTCACATCCCTTCCTCAAAGGAAGGCCGCAATACTTCATGCAACCGAACGTTCCTTCGCGCGGCTCGCATTATGCTGTGACCACCGTCAAGAACGTACTCGATCATCCCGATTCACCGGTATCGGATCTGACCGAAGTTTCCGATTGTCTGATTCACACCGGCAGCAAGAAAATTCTCGATGGCGTTTGTTCTCAACTGGATCTCGAGCCGGAATCAGCGAAGGTGCACAGCTCGTACAACGTCTTGCAACGCTACGGCAACCTGTCGAGCGCGTCGACCGGTTTCATGTTGGCTGAGAAAAACGAATGGTCTGGTCCGACGATGGTGGTGGGATTCGGAGTCGGTTTTACGGCCAGCGCAGGAATTATGAATTTCAACTAGGGATGTACGCAGACACTCTCGTCTCTAGTGAGAGTGTTGATCGTCGATCCTACTTGCGCGAAGTCGAAGGGCTTGCCGATGATTGCGTCTACGAGATTTTCTTCGCCGGGCGGCGGAGTTGTGGCTGGTCCATAACCGGTTACCAGAACAATCCTCACGCCGGGCCAGCTTTTTCGAATCAATCGCGCTGTTTCCCAACCGTCCATTTCGGGCATCGCGAGGTCGGTAAACACGAAGTCGAAATCGCCGCTGCGCATCTTTTCAACTGCTTCCTGACCGCTTCCCGCCAACTCAACTCGATGACGAACTGCAAGCAGCATCTCGGCGAGCGTCTCTCGCACAGGTTTTTCATCGTCAACTACAAGAATGCGCAACTTCGGCGCTTCAGTCAGAAGCGCGGGTGAGTCGTCCGCCGCAACTTCAGCAACGACTGCCGGTAGATCGATCGTGAAGTTAGCGCCACTGCCGGGTTCGGAAACAACACTGATCGCACCCGAATGACGTTCAATAATGCTGTAGCTGACCGACAGCCCCAACCCGGTACCGTGCGCGCCTTTGGTGGAAAAGAATGGTTCGAATATTTTCTGCCTCACGTCTTCGGGCATTCCCATACCGTTGTCGACGAAGTGCAGTTGCAAGCGCCCGTCTTTGCGACGACAAGTCACCAGCAACTTCCCGCCACGCGGCATCGCATCGACTGCATTCACGATCAAGTTGACGAACACCTCGCGCAGCTCTGACGCACTGCCATAGGTAAACTGTTCGCTCTCGGTCTCGAGTTTTACTTCGTATTCAAGTCCGCGAATGCGCGCTTCGTTTTGCCAGCGAGTCCGCGTTATCTCGACGGCGTCATTAAGTAAACTCGCGACATCAACAAGCTCGAATTCCTTCACGGCCGACTTGCGCGCGAAGGTTTGAATACGACGCACGGTTGCTGCTGCATCTTCCGCGGCGGTTTGAATAATGTCGAGATTGCGCACCAACGCCGGATCATCAACCTGGCGTCGTAGCAACTGCGCGCGTCCGAGAATCGCCGCCAGTGAATTGTTGAAATCGTGAGCCACGCCTGACGCGAGTTGGCCCAACGCGCGCAACTTGTCAGCGCGTGCAGCGCGTTCACGTTCTTCTTTCTGCTCGGTGATGTCGCGCGCGATACCCAGCACGCCCGTAGTTCGTCCTTCGACGACAAGCGGTGAGTTGTCGACGCGCGCGTGACGAAGTTGTCCGTCGTGAGCGAAGTAGCGCATCTCGTAAGTTTGCGGGATGCCGGTCATCGCAGCCGCGAGCTTCTGGCGCACCAGGTCGCGATCGGCTTCGTAGACCATGCTCAGCAACGGCCGCCCAATGAAGTTGCTGCGTTGATAACCAAGACCTTTTAACGTAGCCGTGTTGCACCATTTGAAGTTGCCGTCAGGATCGACTGCGTAAATCGACTCGCGCGCGCTCTCAAGAATATTCGTCAACAACGATTGATGCTCGCGCGCGACGGCCTGGACCTTGCGCAGATCCGAAAGATCACGTGCCGTACAAACGACAGCGACGGCGTGGTTGTTCTCATCAAGCACCGGCTCAACTGAAACAAGTAGCGGTCGCTTAAGACGACTCGGAGTGATCTCGATCGTTACGCTGCGTCCCGTTTCAAGTGCTTTTTCAACTACGCATGCTTCGTCTTCTTCGCTCGTGCGCAAGATGTCGCAACACTTCCGTCCGAGCAGTAATCGCGGATGAAGTGCTTCCATCGCAGCGCCCGCGCGATTCACGCGTTTCAATTCACCGTTGTGATCGAAGATGAAAATACCGTCCGACATCGCATCGAAGGTCGTTTCCCACTCCGTCTTTCCACGCGCCACCATTTCGAACAGTTCGGCCTGAGCGATGCCGATCGCGATTCGTTCCGCGAGAGCTTCGACGAGCGCGACTTCCTCTTCAGCCCACAAACGTATGCGGTCGGTTTGGTAAATGCAGAGTGAGCCACGAAACTCACCCTTAATGAAGATCGGGTAGTTGATCTGCGAGCGGACGCCGAACTTCTCAGCGCGCTCGCGCACGTAATCCGCGAGCGCGGGCGAAGCATCGTCGTAGTGTTGGGCGTCGTGAATGATCAGTGGCTGACCTGAACACGAGAGGCGACAACCGATCGGATCGTCGCATTTGATAATACTGTTTTGGACAGTTCTGCCGCCTGGTCCAAGGTATTCATATTCGAGCGGTTCGCCTATACCTTCGCTGTCGTACAAACAAAGCTGAACTCGCGACGCCGACAACGCACGCCCAAGTTCGAGTGTCGCCGTACTGATAACTTCCGGCAGACTCAACGATGCGCGTATCGCCATCGTCAAACGATTAACCAACGCCTCTCGTATCGACGTGCTCTCCGCTTTCTGATAAAGCTGCGCCTGGCGAATGGCGATGCCTGTTTGATCGGCAACAGTCTTCGCGAGCGCGATGTCGGCATCACTCCACTGCCTGATTTCTTTGGTCGTCGAAAGCGCAAACGCAGCCGGCACGTCGTCGCCCACTCGAATCGCGACATACACAATCGACTTCACGTTCGCTTTCGAAAGTATGTTCTGATAGAGATCGGTGATACGAGGATCGTTCGCGGCGTCGTTAAAAACCAACACGCCCGTTTGGTCGAGCGCGGAAATCAGCGATTGAACATGGGAGAGAGGAAAATCGGACTCCGCGGGCTTCACCCCAACCGCGTGATACTCGGCAACATTCGTCGCACACTCGTTGCGGTCGTCTCTCATGAATAAAGAGCAGCGATCCACATCCAGGTACGAACCTAATTCCTTGACTGCCGTCTGATAAATCTCATGACTGTCAAGCGAACAGCGAATCGCTTGAGAGATGCGATGAGTCATGGCCTCGCGCTGGGCCTGTTGGGCCAACGACGCCTGACTCTCGCGCAATACTTCTTCTGAATGCTTGCGCTCGGTGAGGTCGCGCCCGATTCCCTGCACGCCAATCGGTTTGCCGTCGCTGAAGATCAGACGCGTGCTGACTTCGAGTCGAAGTCGTTTGCCCTGCTTCGAAACGATGTCGAGCTCGTAAACAGTCGACACACCCTGGTTCGCCTTTTGCGCGATCATCTCGCGCGCGAGGCTCAGATACTCGGGCGCAATCACGTCAGCAACGTTCATCTTCGCTGCCTCTTCGCGCGAGTAGCCCGTGATCCTTTCGCCACTGCGATTGAGCGAGGTGAAGTTGCCTTGCAGGTCGTGCGTGTAAATTATGTCGTTGGCGTTTTCAAAGAGTTCGCGATAGCGTTCTTCGCTTTCGCGAATCGAGATCTCCGCGCGACGTGCTTCGGTGATGTCGGTCGCAACACCGATGACGCCCAACACGTTGTCGCGTTCGTCCGTGAGTGGAGAATAGCGAACTTCGAAAACAAGCTCTCGCACAGTCACCGACGAAGTAAACGACTCACCTTTCAAAGCGCGACGGAGGCTTTCGCCGATCTGCGGCGAATCCGCGAAGATTTCGAAAGCCGGTTTGCCAACCAACTCACCGGCGTGCAGCGATAGACTCTTCAATCCCTCACCTTCACACAGAGTGAAGACGCCGTTTTTATCAACAGCAAACAGAATCAGCGACGCGCTGGCGACCACGGTGCGTAACCGCTTCTCGGCTTTTCGCAATG
Organism: Pyrinomonadaceae bacterium; assembly: GCA_035257785.1. Taxonomy (GTDB): domain Bacteria; phylum Acidobacteriota; class Blastocatellia; order Pyrinomonadales; family Pyrinomonadaceae; genus PSRF01. Next base: position 3,913 of record DATEWS010000218.1, on the reverse strand, counting down.
CCTCGCGTGCCTGCTTCTTTTCCGTAACGTCACGGAAGACTGCCAACACAGCCGACCTGCCTTCGGAGGTGAACGGCAATCCGATAGCTTCAACATCCAGCTCGGAACCGTCAAGACGAAGAGATTTCTGTTCAGCCAGCTCGGTGGCTCTTTGAAACTGTAGTATGTAGTCAACACGTTCGCGGACGTGGTCGTGATAATCAGGATGGACCACGTCGAGTATCGACTTGCCGATCAGTTCCTGAGGTCCGGATGCACCCCACAGTTTTACGGCCGCAGGGTTGACGTAAGTAAAATTGCCTGCATGGTGAACGACGATCGCATCGGGCGACAACTCGACCAGACTGCGATAACGTTCTTCACTCTCTTTCAACTCTTTCCCGATACGATGGCGCTCAACGAGTCGCGCGACCTTCACCAGTAACTCTTCGTTTCGAAACGGCAACTCGAGATAATCGTCGGCGCCTGCGTGCAAACCTTCGATACCTGCGTCCTCGGAAGTGGCGAGCCCGCTGATGAGCAGCACCGGCACACAAGCGGTCCGCAGGTCGTCCTTCAAACGCCGGCAGAGTTCAAGACCGCCAACATTTGGCATGACCACGTCGCTGACGACGATGTCGGGATTGAAGGAAAGCGCGAGGTCGATAGCCTGGGCGCCGTCGACGGCGGTGGCAACCTCGTAGCCTTCGAGTTTGAGAAGATCGAGCAGTAGATCGAGAATTTTCCTGTCGTCGTCAACGATCAGGATTCTGCCCCGGTCTGCGGTGCAACTTGTCATCTAGTCTGTTTTCCGGCCGTTTAGTAAGGAACCTCGGGAGGAAATGGAAGCTTGGTGCGGGAGTTCCTTGCAGTGCTCAAGGCAAACACACTGGCGGGAGGGAGTATAACAGGTTTAATTAAAGTTTGTCAGCCACGATCCAGGAGCAGGAGCAGCACTCGGGGCAGGGCTAAAACCTGCACCTGAACACTGCCAATGCCCTCGGATTTAGTGGTCCTGCGTGCGTTTGCGGGTGGCTGGCTCGGCCCCGGTAGTCTTGGCGAAGTAGCCCGAACGATAGTTTAACTTGAGATCTTGATCCTTCATGGCCGGGTTTACGACCTGAATTTCGATCTTGCGATACGAGCCGTCGCGGGCCTTGTTGCTGGGTGAATAAGCCACCAGATACTGCTCGCGGAGGTCCTTCTGGATTTGCGCGAAGGCGTCGCGCAGGTCGCGGGCGTGGCGCGGAAAATAGGCTCGACCACCAGTCTTTTCGGTAATTTTTCGCAGTGAACCTTCGTCGACGTTGAAGGTGTACCGGTCGCCGATACCGATTGCGTAGATAAGCGCGTCAGCTTTCTGGGCCTTCTCGATTGCCTCGTGAATCTTCATGCGGCTGCTGGTGTCTTCGCCGTCAGTCAGCAGTATGATTGCCCGGCGCGTGTGTTCGGCAGAAGAGCTCATCAACTCGTCCGACGTCGCCCAAACCGCATCCCAAATCGCAGTCGAGCCTGCCAAACTCTGATTGGTACCAGATATCGGAGGAGTGCCGTTAACGACTACGCCGCCACCGATGTAACCAGACGGCGGCACAAACTCGACTCGATCGATAGCCCGGCGCAGGCGGTCGATACTTCCCGTGAAGCCCTGCTCCAACGTCGTCTCGCCAGTGAATGAAACAACTGCAGCTTCGTCTTTGTTTGCTCGCAGCACGTTTTCCAGAAACGCGCGTGCGGCTTCTTTTTCATCCGGCAGCGTGCGTTCTTCGGAAGCACTCGTATCGATGAGTATGGCGAGCGAGAGTGGCAGATCGATGTTCTGTTGGAAAGTGAAGATCTCCTGGGGCTGTCCGTCTTCGAGTACGCGTATGTCTTCCGCTTTCAAAGTGCTGATGAAGCGTTTGTTCTTATCAGCCGCGGTAAAGAAGATGTTAGTCAGGTTTGTCTCAACTTTGACTACTTCGTCCGAATCCTGCGGCACTTCTTCACGGCGCGGAGTCGGTGACGGTGATGGAGCTGCATTAGCGCCTTGCGTGCTCGTCTCGTTTTTCGCAAATTGACTGCGGTTAGCGAGTCCTCCGCATAAAAGGAGAAAAACCAGAACGAATAAAACTATTGAGCGATATTGCATCTCTTACTTCCAGTTTGTTTACTGCGCAACACTGTCGGAAATGGCTTTGTAACCACGCTTGGTTCTTACTTTCAGATCACCGTGCCCGTCTGACAGTCTCACATCGATCTTCCGGAACGTTCCGTCGTAGTGCTTATTCGTCGGGTCGTAAGTGACGAGATACTGCGCGCGCAGCTCTTTTGAAATCTTCGTGAACGAACGCTCGAGCGAGAGCATGTCGCCAGTGAAAAATGCCATGCCGCCAGTTTCTTCCGACAACGTTTGCAGATCCTTGTCCTTCTTGTCGGCGACCTGTCCTGCTTCAACGCCGGGAACAGTGGAGAGAAAACCGGCTTTCGTTGAGATGGCGAAGATCGTTGTTTCAGTTCGTTGCGCGATGTCGATCGCGTCCCGCAAGTTCGCGCGACTATAAGTGTCTTCACCATCCGTCACGATCAACAGCACGCGACGCCCGGGAACTGAACGCATCTTCTCATCGCAAAACTGCCACACCGCATCGAACAGCGCCGTCTGCTTGCCCATCGACTTAACGCCGTAGACGGCTTTGTCGAGCAGGTCGAGCTTATCGGTAAAATCCTGGCGCAGTTTGATCTCATCGTCGAACGTGCCGAAGAGCACGCGATCCTTGCGCGGCTTCACTACTGTCTGAATAAAGTTCATCGCCGACTCTTGTTGAAACTTCAACTTACCAGCAGTGGACGGCGAAGTGTCCATCAGGACAGCGACGTACAGCGGCGTAGTTTGCGAGAGATCGTCGGAGAAAGTCTCGATCGTCTGCGGTACTTTGTCTTCGAGAATTTGAAAGTCGTTCTTGGTCAGGCCGGGTACGAAGTTGCCTTTCTTATCAGTGACGGTGATCGGCAATCGCACACGTCGAATCAAAATTCTTTCCGTGCCCTGCGGAGTTTCAGGCGGCGTAGGCGAAGGCTTTGGCTTCTGCGCAGAGGCCGACACCGCCGCAGCCGTTATCACACAAACGAGCGGCAAATATTTGAATAAAAACTGTGTTAGACGTGCTGACATGCTAATGGATAATGTTCGGGAGCGGAGGTTCGATGCGTTTGCCCCCGGACTTGTTGCCCTTTCTCAGTATAAGTCCTATCGGACCTATCGGTCATATAAGACCTATACAAGCCTACTCTGAGTGTTACAATTTCGCTTTTCATGCCCGACAGTCCGAACAAGCCAGCTTCAGCGGATAGCAATTCACCACCTGAGTACATCGCCCATTATCGCATCTTACGCAGGCTGGGCAAGGGTGGCATGGGCGAGGTATTGCTCGGCGAAGACACGAAGCAACACGCCCGCAAAGTCGCGCTCAAGGTGCTGCCGCAGGAAGTGACGAAATCGGAGAGCCGCCTGCGACGTTTCAAACAGGAAGCGCGCGCGGTTCTCGCGCTCAATCATCCAAACATCCTCACCATTTACGAGATCGGCCAGACTGCCGACAGCTATTACATCGCGACCGAGTACATTGAAGGCGAAACACTGCGTCACTGTCTTTGGCGTGGGCCAATGAAATTTGACGAGATGCTGGGGGTCGGTATTCAAGTCGCAATGGCTCTCGAAGCGGCGCACGCGGAAGGCATCGTTCACCGCGACATAAAACCCGAAAACATCATGTTGCGGCAGGACAAGTTTGTGCGCGATCGCTTCGTGAAGGTGCTCGATTTTGGACTCGCGAAACTCACTGATCGCGAACCAATAACTACCGATCCCGAAGCCGTGACGATTCCGATCACAGAGACGAGTCCGGGGACGATCATGGGCACGAGCGGCTACATGTCGCCCGAACAGGCGCTG
>DATEWS010000217.1:0-6055 GCA_035257785.1 Pyrinomonadaceae bacterium | reverse complement strand
AAGGCTCGGGTAAAACCACCTCGACGGGCAAAATCGCGCGTTGGCTGGCGAAAAATCAGGAACGGAAGCCGCTGCTGCTTTCCGTAGACGTTTACCGGCCGGCGGCGCGTGAGCAGTTGAAAGTAATCGCAAGAGCGACTGGCCAGCAGATCTTTGAATATCCGCAGAGTAACGACCCACTGACGCTCGTGCGCGAGGCACAGAAACACGCGCAGCAGACGGGCTTCGATACGTTGCTTATCGATACCGCAGGGCGACTTCATATCGACGATCAGTTGATGGAAGAGTTGGTCAACATCAAACAGGAGACTCATCCAGTTGAGATCCTTTTTGTTGCTGACGCGATGACTGGTCAGGATGCGGTTCGTTCCGCTGAAGAATTTCACCGCCGCGTCGGAATCACCGGCGTGATTCTGACGAAGATGGACGGCGACGCGCGTGGTGGCGCAGCGCTTTCGATCAGGCAGGTCACTGGCCAGCCAGTGAAATTCGTCGGTGTGGGCGAGCGGTACGACGCACTCGAGCCGTTTTATCCCGATCGGGTTGCGCAGCGAATTCTCGGCATGGGCGACGTGCTTTCGCTCATCGAGGAAGTTCAGGCAAAGGTCGATCAGCAAGAAGCCGAAGAACAGCTCAAGAAGTTACAGAAGAACGAATTTACGCTTGACGACTTTCGTTCGCAGTTGCGCCAGGTTAAAAAGCTGGGCTCTTTCTCAAAGATTATGAAGCTGCTCCCGGACCAACTGCTCGGCGGCATGGGCATGCCGCAGTTGGACGACGAGCAATCGAAGATGATGGAACAGGAGCTGAAGCGAACTGAAGCCATGATCGATTCGATGACCTGGGAAGAGCGCAACGATCACCGGATTTTGAACGCGAATCGCCGGCGACGCATCGCTCGTGGTTCGGGAACATCGGTCGCGAGTGTTAACCAGCTCATCAAACAGTACGTTGAGATGCGGCAGATGATGCGGCAACTCTCGAGTTCGGGAATGTTTGGCGGCGGCGGATTGAAAAGCAAGATGTTGCGGAAAATGACGGGCATGCCTGACATGGCCGGATTTGCCGGAGACGAAGGCGAAATGCCGGCGTTACCACCGGCTGGACCATCAAAAAAGAAGCTCAAGAAGAAGCGAAAGAAGAGAAGACGATAATGCTAGCGATTAAGTTAATGCGCACTGGCGCGAAGAAAAGCCCGTCGTATCGAGTAGTTGTAAAAGAGAAGCAGTCAAAACGCGACGGTGCGTATCTGGAAAACCTGGGCACCTACAATCCCACCCGTGATCCGGCCGAAATCAAATTAAATCTGACAAGAGTGAACTACTGGATCGAGAAGGGTGCACAGCCCACCGACACAGTTAGTCGCTTAATCAAGGCCAGTAAAAAAGCGGAGACCGCCACCGCCAGTGAGGCGCAGGCGTAAGTTTCTAACCATGCGAGACGCGATTGAGATGATCGTCAAAGCGCTGGTCGACGACGGCGAAAACGTCGACATTCGCGAAGTCGAACAACGCAACGGAGCCACGCTCATCGAAGTGCGTGTCGCGCCCAACGACGTGGGCAAGATCATCGGCAAGCAAGGCAAAACGATTCGCGCTTTGCGCTCTTTGGCTCGCATCGCCGGGGCCAAGAAAAACCGGCGTTACCTTTTGGAAATTGTTGAGTGACTCAGATGGACGACGACGCTTCGAGTGAACTGATCGTTATCGCTCGAGCAGTTAAGCCTCGCGGGCTTAAAGGCGAAATCGTCGCGGAGCTCTTAACAGATTTTCCGGAACGTTTTGAAGATGTTGACGAACTGGTACTCGTTTCGCCAGCGGGGGAACGCAGCACGAAACGACTCGAGGCTTACTGGTTTCAAAACGATCGAGTCGTATTGAAATTGTCGGGCTACGACGAAGTTGATACAGCGAAAGAATTAGTCGGATTTGAATTCGCTGTTCCGGAGTCAGAACGAGTTCCGCTTCCCGCCGACCATTACTACGACTGGGAGTTGGAAGGGTGCACGGTTAAAGTCGGCGACGACAGTATCGGTCAGGTGAACTCGGTATTGAGAACTGGTGGCGCCGAGATTCTGGTCGTTACCGACAACAGCGGTAAGGAACGACTGATACCGTTCGCCGATTCGATAGTGGTTGAAGTTGACCCGGTCCGGAAGACGATCGTCGTCGATCCACCGGAAGGACTTTTGGATCTTTGAGATGCTGCGCTTCGATATCATCACGATCTTTCCTGAGTTCTTTAGCCAGAGCGTAGATTGTGGGATTTTGCGGCGCGCGCGTAATGCCGGGCTGGTGGAAGTAACGGCGCACGATCTGCGACAGTGGACCACCGACAAACATCACGTCGTCGACGATCGGCCGTTTGGCGGTGGTGACGGGATGATACTTAAACCCGAGCCCATGTTCGCCGGCGTCGAAGCGCTGACGGGAGTTTCTCGAAAGGAAGACTTTCCGGCGCACACGCGCGTGATTTTGTTGTCGGCCCAGGGTCAGGTTTTTTCACAAGCGCTGGCCAGTGAGCTTTCACGAAGCGCATCGCGGATCGTGCTTCTTTGTGGCCGTTACGAAGGGGTGGATGAAAGGGTCGCCGACGCCCTCGCTACTGACGAAGTTTCGATTGGCGATTATGTGCTGTCGGGTGGCGAGCCCGCAGCGCTGGTGTTGACAGATGCCGTTGTCCGGTTATTGCCCGGAGCCCTGGGCAGCGAGACATCGGCAGTGTTTGAATCCTTTTCAGAAGGATTGTTGGACCATCCGCAATACACGAGGCCGCCGGAGTTCAGAGGCATGAAAGTGCCCGAAGTATTGTTGAGCGGCAATCACGCGGAGATCGAGCGTTGGCGGAAAGAAGCAGCAATCGCAAAAACGAGACGTAAGCGTCCTGACTTGCTGAAAGAATAGAGATTTTTAAGGAGCATCGAGCAATGAACCGATTGGATAAGATTGAACAAACGCAACTGCGGAATAATATTCCGGAATTTCAGCCAGGCGATACGGTTCGCGTGCACGTTCGGATTAAGGAATCCGAGACCAAAGAGCGATTGCAGGCTTTTGAGGGCGTGGTGATTGCGCGCAAACACGGCGGCGCGCGCGAAACAATCACCGTGCGCAAGACGAGTTTTGGCGTCGGCGTCGAGAGGATCTTCCCGCTGCACGCAACGATCATTGACCACATTGATCTCGTAAAAAGAGGTCGCGTCAGACGAGCCAAGCTTTATTACCTGCGCGGGCTGCGCGGCAAAGCGGCACGTATTCGCGAGCGGGATACACGTGGTCATCAGGGCGACGATTCTCAGGCTTCCGCAGCCGGCAAGAAATAAATCAGGTTTACGCAGAGCGGCCCAAGAGTATAGGTCCTATATGTCCTATAGGACCTGTTTTTTGTGTTTGACACATTTACGGGATAGACATCGTCTATAGTTCCAGGTCTTACAATCTCGCAATTCCGACAAGCGTGGTCCATCAGGATTTTTTGCTGTTGCGAGGAAATCGTTCAACATATAAGCTGCACCGATTATTAGTCCGATGCGGATAGCCATTCTCGGAACTCGAGGCATTCCGGCCAGCTATGGCGGCTTCGAAACGTTCGCCGAACATCTTTCTACACGTCTCGTCGCACGCGGTCACGATGTTACCGTCTATTGCCGGTCCCACTACGTTTCGCCCAGACAATTGAAATTCCACGGAGTCAAACTAAAAGTTCTGCCGACGATCAGACATAAGTATTTCGACACCGTTGTTCACACTTTCCTCTCCGCGATTCATTCAGTCTCGCAACGCTACGACGCAGCGTTGATTTGTAACTGCGCAAACGCTCCGTTTACCCCCATTATTCGACTCGCCGGAACGCCGGTAGCAATCAACGTCGACGGGCTCGAACACAAGCGTAAAAAGTGGGGCCGGCTCGGACGCCGTTATTATCGATTGGCTGAGTATTTGTCGACCTTGCTTCCAACTGAGATGGTTACGGACGCACAGGTCATTCAGGATTATTACGTCGCACGTCATAACGCCCCCTCGACTATGATTGCCTATGGCAGCGAAGTTGAGCGCCGTCCCGATCGCGAACTCGTGCGAAAATGGCGTGTGGAACCAAACCGGTACGTCTTATATGTCTCCCGGCTGGAGCCTGAGAACAACGCCCACCTCGTGATTGAAGCGTTTAAGAAAGTGCGCACTGCCTACCGCCTGTTGGTCGTAGGTGACGCGCCTTACGCCGAGCAATACATCGACAGTTTGAAAGCCAGCGCTCGCGGCGACAAGAGAATCATCTTTACGGGTTTCGTGTTTGGTCAGGACTATCGAGCACTTCAGCAAAATGCGTATTGCTACGTTCACGCAACCGAAGTCGGCGGTACTCATCCCGCGCTGCTCGAAGCGATGGGCTATGGAAACTGTGTCCTGACTCTGGCGACACCCGAAAACATCGAAGTCGTCGGTGACGCGGGTGTTCCATATATCGATGAATGCGACCTCGCCGAGAAGCTACAGAGAGTTTTGCGAGACGGATCGCTGGTGCAGGCCTATCGCAATCGTGCCCAACAACGCGTGCGGAAACACTACGACTGGGAAACGGTGGTTGACCAATACGAGCAACTTTTTGCGCGCATGTGTGGCCAGGAAATTCCGGCAGAGCATGTAGCCGTTGAAGCTGAAGCGACTAAGGCCGTGAAAGCGATGCCCTAAAAGAGGGGAACCCCGCCAGTTCAAAGAACAGGCGGGGCAAAAGCGTAACGGGTAGGTTCGGGCAAACGGGTGGCTGTGCAAACTGAGATCGTCAAATTGCGACGATTCGTACGGGCGGCGCGTGTGCGGGTAAAGATAATGGCAAATAAATCAAACGCACCTTCCGGCTCTTAACAGCCGATTATCAAATCCATCCAACAACCCTTGCATTTGGGGTTGTGCGAAATTATACGATTGAGACGTGACCTGTCAAGGACAATCTTCACCTTTTCGTAAAATTCTTGTGACACATTCAAGGAGGAGCGGTGAGAAAGCTCACTGAATAGCCGGTCGGGATCACTGGCCACTGCGTGCTTGTTGAAGCCTGTATGCCTGGCGCCGGACGGCCTCGGAAACGTTTCGATTCTGGGCCAGGTTGGCCAGATCCTTCGTCCTAATTCGCGGCAGAATGTTCATCACTGTTGGTATCGGCGTCCGTGGATTGCGGGCAAGATTGTGAATAATTGGGTAGGACCGAGCCCAACTCCGGTTGAGCGCAATAAGTCGCAGCACCTCGTCTGCCACCGTCCTCATCGATGCAATGTTTTCAACTTCCTGCTCGGTCACGCGCGGATTCTTCACTACGGCCGAACACACAACTTTATTCGAATCACGGATCAGAATGCTGCGCGCCTCGCGGTCGCCCTTCATCGCGAGTTTCATTCGGTCTTTCGTGTTCATGAACATAATGCGACGAATCAGCGACACTCTCTCGGCGTTGACCTCGCCACGCTCGAGTCGTTCATTTTCAATCACGCGCTGCACGTTTGCTGAAATCTCAGCCTCGGTTTCCATAACCAACTCTTCGAAACGTTCAGCCGGTAACCATGAGTCGTCGAGGTCCGCATCTGCAACTTCGATGTGCTGAGCAATGAGCCAGGCGTCATCGAGGCTGAGTTCGCCGGCTGCTGAAGTCAACTCTGCTGTTTCGAAAAATTCAGCGGCTGCGGTTTGCCCTCTCGCTCTCAACTCGTCCGCGATCTGCCGCGCACCGCGCTCTTTCTCGAAAAACTCTTTGCGCGTCTCGCTTGCACGTCTTTCGGCTTCACTACTCCGCGCCGGGTTACCGAGTATGGCGTCGATGATCTCAGGACAACGAACGAGTCGCTGTTGGTTAATGGTGATTAGTTCCAACAACGAACTATTCGTTGTAGTCGTCGCTAACTTGGCGAGAGCTTGATCAGGAGTGCGCGTGTTGAGAATCGCTGCTTCGTAAACTTCCTGCTTCCCATCGGCGACTGTCACAAGATACGCCAGCACATTCGGCGCGGTTTCTTCGGCTGACGCCGCCGTCAAAAGATCTTCGGGGCTCTCGTTTTTTAGAGTCT
>DATEWS010000216.1:0-3277 GCA_035257785.1 Pyrinomonadaceae bacterium | reverse complement strand
CCATGGCTGCCGGAGCTGATCACGGTGCTGGAGCGCCACAACGAGTTCCGTTGCGATCGCGAGACGCGAGCGAAGCTGCTGCGCATCAGTGCCGCCAGCATTGATCGCCTGTTGCAACCAGAGCGACGCAAATATGAATTGCGCGGACGGTCCGGGACTAAGCCGGGCACGCTGCTCAAAAAGCAGATCCCGATTCGCACCTTTGCCGAGTGGGACGAGCAACAACCAGGCTTCGTCGAGATCGATCTAGTAGCTCATGACGGTGGCATCGGCGCCGGCGACTATTGTCAAACGCTGGATCTCACTGATATTGCGACCACCTGGACCGAGACGCTGGCGGTTCGTAACAAAGCACAAGCGTGGGTCTTCGCGGCTTTGAAGGAAATGCGCCAAAAGCTGCCTTTTCCGTTGCTGGGCATCGATAGTGACAACGGCTCGGAGTTCATCAACAGCTACCTGGTGCAATACTGTCAGCAACAAAAACTGAGCTTCACGCGCTCGCGTCCCTACCGCAAAAACGACAACTGTTTTGTGGAGCAGAAGAACTATTCCGTAGTGCGACGTGCGGTGGGCTATCAACGTTATGACACCGAGCTGCAACTGCGTTTGCTCAACGAACTCTATGCGACGTTGCGGCTCTACAGCAACTTCTTTCAGCCGACGATGAAACTGACCTCGAAGGAGCGGGTGGGCAGCAAAGTGACCAAGCGTTATGATCGGGCCCAAACTCCTTACCACCGCGTGCTGGCGACTCCCAAGGTAAGCAAAGCGGCGAAAGAACGATTGCGCGCTAAATACCACAGCTTGAACCCGGCCGCGTTGAAAAGAAAGTTGATGCGTTTACAGGAGCAATTACTGAAATCAGCTGCTCACAGCAAACCAGTGCGGGTGCGACCGCGGCAATGCCGCAACCATCGTTATTTCACTAAGCAGCTCGAGAGCTAAGAGAATGAGTTTATCGCTTTACGGAGTACCGGATGGGCAAAAGAAAGGGCAGAGCGCTTGGCCCTGCCCATCCGTATACTCACCGGCAACGGCGCTCGGGTCGCTCTCCAGCGTTGCCCTATCCTCCGCGCCAGGGAACCCGACTCTAACACACCGCCCTTGCGAGGCGGCCATACAGCCGCAATTTATCACTCACATTTGGAGTGGGTTTTTAGTTGAGGCAACGAATGTCATTTCGAGTGGGTTTTTACGTGAGGCAATAGGGAGTTCGAGTTGAGCTCGAGGCAATAACGGCGAAGGCGTTCGCTATTTCAGCCCAGTGGTTGGAACGCAGCGACAACCCTGGGAAAACCGCAACAAAGAATCGATAAACCCTGAAGGGGTTAGTCACATCTGCAAAACTAACCGTTTTAGGGTTCGATGTTTCTTTTTTGATCTTCTAAATCAAACTACCTTACTTCTCTCTATCTATTGACATCCGCTGTTATTAGGCATAGAAGTTTATTCACCCAGTCTAATCGGTCCCCCGTCCTGACTAATCAGCATTTCCCGCGCCTAATCACCTCCTAATCACCAAGGAGTGTTATGAAATCAGCTCGCAAAATTTTAAGTTGTCTTGGACTCGTGTTTTTGTTGTTGTGCGTGGAGCGCGTCGCCGCCGCGCAAACTTGCGCTCCGACGTGGAGCTCCACCACCGTCTATACGGCCGGTATGACGGCAAGTCTTAACGGGATCAACTACACCGCAAACTTCTGGACACAGGGACAAAACCCCGCGACTAACAATGGTGGACCAGGCAGTGGCCAGCCTTGGACCAGCAACGGATCGTGTAGTGGATCAAGTGGCGGCGGCGGTGGCGGCTCATGCGCGACGGCCTGGAACTCCACCAGTGTTTACACCGCGGGGATGGTGGCAAGTCGTAACGGCGTGAACTATCAGGCAAACTTTTGGACGCAAGGCCAGGACCCGGCTACAAACAATGGTGGACCAGGAAGCGGTGCGCCATGGACCAGTATCGGGACTTGCAGCGCTTGCACAACAGTTCCGAGCGTACCAACAGGACTGCAAGCCTCGGGCACTACAAGTAACAGCACGAATCTGAGTTGGACCGCTTCGACAGTCGCCGTCAACTGCACCTTGACCGGCTACACGGTTTTCAAGAATGGTGTTGCGACCGCCACTACAAGCAGTCCGAGCATCACCATCAGCGGATTGTCTCCGTTGACTACTTATACATTCAGAGTTGCAGCCAACGACGCTGCGGGAAGTTCTGCACAGAGCACAGCGATAAACGTAACTACGCTGAATGGTCCACCACCGCCACCGCCGTCCGCGAAAGTGTTCGCGCCTTATGTGGACATGGGCCTTACCGTCGATTGGCAACTCGCAAACATTCAGACGCAATCGGGGATCAAAGTCTTCACTATGGGATTCGTAGTTGGGAATGGCGGCTGCACTCCGACGTGGGGTGGTGTCGGAGCAACCGTTGCGAATGACACGCTGCCAAATGGCAACACGATACTTTCGCAGGTCCAGGCCATACGCGCGGCCGGTGGTGATGTGATCATCTCCTTTGGCGGCGCATCTGGGACCGAACTCGCACAGGGATGTACGACCGTGTCGAGTCTTCAGTCCGCTTACCAATCGGTGCTCAATAAGTACAGTGTCAACTCGAGCACACCCGTGAGACTCGACTTCGATATCGAAGGTGGAGCAACTACGGACCAGACTTCGATCACGCGTCGCAACCAGGCATTGAAGAACCTGAAGAGCGCGAATCCAGGTCTCGTGATTTCCTACACGCTGCCGGTGCTGCCGACGGGGTTGGTGGCGAGTGGGGTAAATATTCTGAACAGCGTGAAAGCTGATGGACTCAGTCTCGACGTAGTAAATGTGATGGCTATGGACTACGGTTCAGCCAACGACAATGGAGGTCAGATGGGACTTAGTGCTCAACAAGCCGCGAGCAACACTCACAATCAGGTTGTGGCGGCGGGCTTGAGTGCGAGTATCGGAGTGACTCCCATGATCGGAATCAACGATGTCAATACCGAGATCTTTCAGTTGACTGATGCGCAATCGCTATTGAATTTTGCGAATGCAAACAGCTACATCACACGAATCGCGATGTGGTCTGTAGCACGCGATAACGGCGGCTGCGCCGGGCAAGGCTTCGCGTCGCCGACTTGCAGCGGGATCAGTCAGAGCAACTGGGCGTTCTCGAATATTTTCAAGCCCTTCCATTAATCAGTGCTCTTGGCCGGGTGAGTCATTTGGACCACAAACCTCACCCGGCATACAAACAATATTCTCGCACTGCCGGCGATTCGCT
>DATEWS010000215.1:0-2564 GCA_035257785.1 Pyrinomonadaceae bacterium | reverse complement strand
CGAATCCGAGATCCCACAACAACAGTTCCCAGTAAAGCGAATTTCCCTCGCTCCAGAACGGAGTGCCGAAAATTGCGCGATACGGTTTGTTTCGCGCGGCCATGAAACCCTGTAGATGGTGTCCGGGGATGAGTTCGTGATGCACTGTAGCGCGCGAGAAGTAGATGTTGTTGCCGCGCATGCTCATCATCTTCTGTTCGTGCGCCATCGAGTTGGTCGGAAACGAGACCAGAATGGTTTCGCCACCAAGAAAGAATGGACTGACAAGTTGTCGTTCCGGCGTCATCATCTCCATGCGCCACGTCTCTTTCGCGAGCTCAGGCACGGTTACGAGATCGTGATCTTCGACAAACTTGATGGCTTCGAGTGCGAGGTCGCGAATCATTTGCGGCTGCTTGCCGGGTTCAACGTAAAGATTTTTGACGTGTTCGAGCGCCTTGTGCCAATCGTCGCCATAGCCCAGATCGCGCGAGGCCTTCTTCATTTCGTTTTCGCACCACGCCATTTCTTTCTCGCCGATCGCGATGAGCTCTTCCGGCGTATAAGGGATCATTTCCGAGCGCAATTCACTTAACAGTGCTTCGCGACCGATGGGATCGCCGACGATGTCGCTCGAATCTCCCGGACGTGCAGTGGCACTGTACGGTCGCTGACCGCCGCCACCCGGACCACGATTCTGACCAGCGGTCGTTTGACTACTGCTTTCGGAACGAATACCGACAATCTTCTCAGTGATGTAAGTGGCGTAGCTCGTCATCGATTGATCGAGCGCTTTGTAAGGCTCTTCATTCCACCACGTGAACATCGGATCGTAGCCGTTGTAGAACGTGTACCAGTTGCGCAGATTGTTGCGCAGGTTGTTGATGGCGACAGCGGCGCGATTCGCGACAGTCTTCTTGATATCCGTATTACGCTCGATGGTGCGGCGTTGATCGTCCACTTGTTTACGCAGGTCGTTCAGCATCGCGGCGGTTTTGGCCGAATCGATCGGCTCCATGCGTCGTCGTGCTTCTTCGAGGTCGATTATTTTCGTCGCAAACGGGACGATCAGCTCGATCTCACTGATCTGGCGCGCCTGGATGTCGAGTTGTCGCAGTTCATACTCAAGATGGTTCTTGAACAGCAGGTAATCGATCTTTCCGTCCTGGCTCATCGAGTCGAAATCAAGACTCTGCAACGACGAGAGCCACTCGTTATAGAACTTTTTGAAACGTCCGCGCCGCCACGGCGAGACTGACACTGGATAAGAGCGTGTAAGACTGCCACGATCCACCGTGTAGCGTTCGATGGCGCTGCGCATCTCGCTGACGCGTTCCTTCGTTCCGTTTGTGCGAATGTAGGTTTGGGCGGGAATCTGAGTAAGAAAACAACAGAGTAAGGCGACGACAACTAAAGCGCGAAATCCACAGCGCATACGTATGTCTCCTGTATAAGCAGGGTGTCGATTGAAACGGCGCGATCCTAACGCATCCGTGTAATCCGTGGCTAAATTAATTTCGCGAGGACTTATTGAGGCGTTCGAGCGTAGCGGCGAGTAATGCAAGGCGCAACTGTGCACGGGGCTGTACGAAGGTGATGGAGGCGAGAGCGTCTTTGACGACGAACTCGTCCATTTCGAGCAGCGATGGGCCAATGTTGTTGAACGAATACGCGTCGAGCGGTTGTGCCTCCTTGACCTTATTGAGCGATGCGATAGCGTCTTTGAGAATCGCGTTTGCGTCAGCAGGCTGATACTTAAGTGTCGAGCGCAACAGGCTGAAGTACCACTTGTACTTATCCCATTCAGAAATGTTCGAGCGGCGCAATCCTTTTATCGCATCATCGAGAATCTGAATGATGGGGGCCGTTTCGGCCGCAGCTTTTTCTGGTAACCAACCAACAAACGCGGCTTTGGCGAGCGGCTGGAAATCAGCAGGGACCGCGTCCAACAAAAGATTCGTTTCGCGAAAGCGACCATTTTTATAATGCTCAATCGCACCGTCGGAGGCCCATTGCCAACGGTACGAGTCCCAGGTCTCACCACGCACTTCTTTCGGCATGTCCTCCAGAATCTTTATTGCGCGTTCATAGTCTTTGTGTTCCGCCGCCAGCATTGCGGCGCGATACTGGTAGTCAGTGCGAACCTCCGTATCACTCGCATCCGCGGCGGCTTTCAAAAAAGACTCGACGGTATCGAGCGGCTGAGTCCGCGTAGTATCTTCCATCCGTTGTTGAGCGACTGGCCAGGCTACCTTGCACGTATTAATTGCGTGCCGCAGTACCAGCGCCTGTTTTGGCAAGAGTCGCTCAAGCTCAGGAAAAAACTGGGCCAGCCAGCTTACAGATCCGCAGTTTGAATTTTCACCTGCGGCCGGATTCGCATTTAGCGAACCTACAAGGAGCTGCAATAGCTCGGTTCGCAGTGAGTCGGGAGGCGCGGGTACGTCGTCACCCTGTCCTCGCAGTGCTGGAAACGCTACGTAAGTGAGCGAGTTCACTAATCCACTACGAGGGTCTTGCTTTGCAAGCGCTAATGCCTGGACGAACAGACTGTCAGCCAGTTTGGGATCCCATCTGCGTATCGC
>DATEWS010000214.1:0-7033 GCA_035257785.1 Pyrinomonadaceae bacterium | reverse complement strand
GGCGGCGGCAGCACGTGACGAACCGCGTTTCACGGTCACTGTCAAAGGACTCGAGTTCGCACGCAGCACACGAAGCTTAACTTCGGTTCCGGCCGGACCGTTTAAGAGTTGTTTGGCGTCGTAAAGTGAAATGTCGCGCGTGGCTTTGTTATCGATGTACTCGATGATGTCGCCCGCTTTAATTCCCGCCTGATCCGCCGGTGAGCCTTTCATTGGTGCGATAACGTAAAGGTATGACGCAACCTGCGAAAGCTCGGCGCCGATACCGGCGACACTGTCTTTGTTGCCGGCGCTATATTCCTTCACCTGTTCGGGTGTCAGGTAGGTCGAATATGGATCGAGTCCGTAAGCGAGACCGCGCAACGCGCCCGCCCGAACCTTCTCCATGTTTGGTTCATCTACATAATCGTTCTGAATGTGCTGTAGCACACTCTCAAAAATACGCAACTGAGCATTAGGATCGTTTGCCGGCTGTTGCTGCGCGCGCGTGGAAATCCAGCCGCCGACAGCCGTATAGAGAGTGAGCGTTGCTGACAGCAGAGTCAGGATGAACTTAGTGCGAAATGACATTTACCTACCTCATGGATTACGTTAGTGCCAGGACCAATAAAGATCGCGCGTTTGCGAATCGAAACGTATGATACAGGCGGCATTCCGCAGCTTCAAGTGAAAACCACGGAACATCAAACTCAGCCGGGTGGCCCCGTTCTCGCCCTCGATCTCGGCGAAAAACTCGTCGGTGTCGCGTTATCCGACGAACGATTGATTACAACTAAACGCCTGCCGCCACTCAAACGTTCGAGCTGGAAAAAACTACTTCAGGACGTGCGGAACCTGGTCGAAGGCTTTGACGCCCAAATGATAGTAGTTGGTTTGCCGCTCAATATGGATGGAACTGACGGTGACGCCGCTCAGAAAGTGCGTCAGTTGGCCTTTAACCTGGCGCGATCGGTCGCGCAGCCAGTCTATCTTCAGGATGAGCGCTTGACTTCCGTCGAGGCGGCGGAGAATTTAAAGGCGGAGGGCCTTAAGCCTGAAGACATCCCGGCAGCAATAGACGGCGCAGCGGCAGCGTTGATCCTGCGAGACTTTCTCGTCTCCGACCAGGAGAGAATGCGCGTCGATCCCAATACAGGAGATTCAGACAAAACACACGCATGAAGCGGCTAATAATTCTGATAATCGTGGTGGGTCTGCTCGCTTCAGCTGCTCTTGGAGCCTGGACTTACCGAGACCTCCACACAGCGGTAACGCACACCAAAACCGGGCAGTACATTGAAATTCCCAAAGGCACCCCGCCGAGCGCGATTGTTAGCAGACTCGTCGCGGAAGGCGTAATCAAACACGAGTGGCCCTTAAAGCTTTACTTGAAGAGCACCGGCAAAGGCTCGACGCTGAAAGCCGGTGAATACGACTTTCCCTCGCCCATCTCGCCTCTCGGCGTCCTCGCTAAACTCCAGCAAGGCCAGCGACGGCTGAATCGCCTGACCATAATCGAAGGCTGGACGCGTTGGGACATCGCCCGCGCAATGGCGCAAGTGCCGGAGTTCAAACTTGAGAACGACGCTCAGGCGCTAGAGTTAATGAATAACGTGAGCTTGATCAAGGACCTCGATCCGGAAGCGAAGAATCTCGAAGGTTACTTGTTTCCGGACACGTATGAGTTCTCTCCGGAAACCACCGCGCCGGAGCTGATCGAGATGATGGTGAAGCGGTTTCGCAACGTCTGGAAACCTGATTGGACGGAGCGCGCACGCGGTCTAAACTTCACCACGCGCCAGATCGTGACCACTGCTTCGATTATCGAGACTGAAGCGAAGCTCGACGAGGAGCGTCCGATTGTCGCGTCGGTGATCTACAACCGGCTGAAAAAGGACATTCCACTCGCGGTCGATTCGAGTGTGATCTATGCGTCGAAGCTGGAAGGAAAGTGGCGTTACGACGGCAAGGTTTATCTCAGCGACATTCAGAGACGTTCACCTTACAACACGCGGCTTTACGCGGGATTACCGCCCGGACCAGTCGCCTCGCCCGGAGAGAGTTCGCTCAAGGCAGCGTTGAATCCCGTTACGTCAGATTATCTTTACTACGTTCGCAATCCCGATCGTAACGACGGCGCGCACAACTTCTACAGCAATGGCGCCGAATTCGAGACCGGTGTTCAGGCATTGCGCAAGTGGGAACGCGAGCGCGACGCTAGAAATGCCACACCGGGAAGATAGATCTCTGCGGCCCTCTGCGTTGTAAGACGCCATTTAACGCAGAGAGCACAGAGATACGCAGAGGGCCGCAGAGAAAAGGCAACAGATCGTGCGTTTCTAACTTCAAAGTCTAGCTTGTCTTTGACTGACCGTTAATCTATTCTCAGTTTACGAGTCCCCGGTGTAGTTCATTGTAAGTGAAGCAAAGGGTGTCGCTATGTTGCGCATAATTACTGGTCTACTGATACTGATTGCCTGTTCACTTCCCGCATTTGCACAGGCTGCAAAAGGTGTTGACAAGCAGAACGAGCGCGTTCGCGATAGTGGTTCCGAGCGCACACCGGCAAACAACGGCAACAAGACTGATGTCGGCGCCGGACGCGGAATGGATTTCGGTCGCGGCAAGACGGCGGAAACGCCACCGCTTCCAAATCCATATCGATTGAGTGGACGCCGCGATGTGATCATCAACGCGGTCCAGGATCTGATGCGCGATCGCAAGCTGGTCGTCGACGAATCCGCGTCGAGGCTTGCAGATGGAATCATCGTCAGCCAGCCTTACACGTTCACCAAAGGCGCGGTTGTCGCAGAGGCGGATCTAAGTCGATACTCAGATGTGCCGGCGTCGAGTGCGAGAGGATGGACGCGCGGTCGCTACACTTTGACAGTTGAGATTCAACCAATCGATGGCTCAACTGCGAACATCGCAGTTAATGCAAAGGTTGAAGGACGCAGCGACGGAGCGACTGGCGCTGAGTGGACCACGTTGCGAAGCAGCGGTCTCGCTGAAGATCAGTTTCTTGAAGGTTTGATAATCAATGTAACCGGTGCCGCTCCTCCGGGACGCAATCTGCCGCCGGAGAAGCCGTGAAGTTAAGGTCGTATCTGAAGTAAAGCATTAATGATTAACGATCCATTTCATCCTGAAGAAGCCATTGCTCGTGAGCGGGATTCGAATAAGCGAAAACTGCTGGCGGTAGTTTGCGCAGTCGCCCTGACTGCCATCCTGCTTGTCGGCTACGGTTTAATTCGCAGGTATCACGCGCAAAAAGTTCTGGCTGAGAATACGCCTCCACCAGTTGTCGATAATGGTCCAAAAGGACCGGCCTTAGCTCACATCGTTCTCGATGAGCCATCAATCGCAAAAGGTATGACGACGATTGGCGGTGTTGTAAAAAACATTTCGAAGCAGGACTTATCAGGTCTTTCTGTCGTGATTGAACTACGACGACGGAAAGATGGTGGTCTTGAAGAAAACATACTCCCCGTTACGCCATCTCAACTTCAACCTGAACAAGAAGGATCCTATTCGGTAACTTTGCCGGCGCAGAATTTCGCTTCGATTCGCCTCGCTGGTTTGAAGGCGGATCCGCAATCGAGTTTGATTGCTTACAGTTCCTCGCAGGGAAAGAAGCGCACACCTGAGCGGCTCGAGCCGAAGACGGTTGTAGTGAAGCGCTCCGGCAAGCCGGGAGAGTTCATCAACTCGCCTGACAATCCGGGACGCATTCCATAAGTCTCCTCCAGTACTTACTTCTTAAGTTTTTGTTGAGGGGTCGGCGTGCCGATTGTTAAAGTGAACTCTCTGGATCGAGTGAAGAACGTTCTAGCCAAAGTACACGTGCCGGTAGTTTTGATCTTCGCCATTCTGTTTTGTTCCGGTGTCGCAGTGGCCCAAATGACTCCTTCTCCGCCGCCGACGCCAACTCCACCACTAGATCGCGTCGACGGAAATTCCAAGAATCAGGACAACTCTCCGCTCACAACGTTTGAAGAGGAGTTGAGAGCAAAGCGCGCAATCAAAATCGCGGAGAAAGAGCATGAAGACAACCTTAAGCGCGCACGCGAGATCGCGCAGATCGGCAAAGAACTCAACGATAGTCTGAAAGATAAATCAATTCTCGATCGCGACTCGCTAAAGAAAGTCGAACGCCTGGAGAAGCTCACGAAGAAAGTTCGTGGTGAAGCTGGTGGTGAAGACGAGGAAGTAGAGATTCCGAAGCGTCCCGCGGATCTGCCCGCTACGGTCGCGCAGATCGCAGAAGCAAGTGACTCGTTGTCGAAGAACGTGATCGACACTCCGCGGCAAGTAGTCTCAGCCTCAGTAATCGGCAAGGCTAATGTTTTACTTGAGCTCATAAAGATGGTGCGTAACTTCGCTCGCCCTTAACATGCGCAAGACAATTCTCTTCCTGCTCGCAATTCTTTTTCTTAACGCGCTCGACGTCTGCGCTCAAGATGACGACGACGTCGTGCGCGTCAACACGGATCTCGTCGTGCTTAATCTCACCGTCACCGACAAGGCGGGTCAGTATGTGAAGGCGTTGAAGAAATCTGACTTCAAGATCTATGAGGACGGAGTTGAAGTGACGCCGGAGATGATCTCGAGTTTCTCGATGCACGAATCGCCTTATGCGGCAGTCGTGTTGTTGGACAGTTCGGGAAGTATGGAAGCGCGTTTCGCACTCGCGCGGTCCGCGGCAATCAGGTTTCTCGATGGGCTTCGGCCGGAAGATGTCGCGGCGGTTTACCGGTTTGATTCGAAGGTCGAACGTGTGCAGGAGTTCTCGGGTGGAAGAGATCTCGCGCCGATTGCTTACGCCATTCATGCTAAGGGCATGACAACGCTGAACGACGCAATTGTTGAAGCCTCGAAGACGCTTGCTGAACGTCCCGAGCAACGCAAAGCGATCGTCGTCCTCTCGGACGGAATGGATACCTTCAGTAAAGCTTCAAGTCAGAAAGCACTCGAGAGCGCGCTGGCTATAGGCGCGACAATCTACGCCGTTGATATGTCGAGTTTGGAGATCGCAGGATCGGCGAGACAACAGAGCGCGGCTCAGTTGAAAGGATTTGCTGAGAAGACTGGCGGGAGATTCATCGCAACTCCAGGTGGACCAGCAATGCGCGACGCGTTTACTCAAATCGCGGACGAGCTTGGGCATCAATACACAATCTCGTACCGTCCGTTGAATAAGAAACGCGATGGAAAGTGGCGTGCGATCGATGTGAAGGTGTCGCGCGAGGATCTGACGATTCGGACGCGCAAAGGATATCGTGCGCCTAAGTGATTTAGCCTGCGGCTAAAAGTTTATCTCGATGTCTTCGTGAGTGATTTTTCTTTGTGGCGTTCGTAGGCTAAATCAATCAACTTCTCGAGCAATTGCTGAAACGGCAAACCCGACGCTTCCCACATCTTCGGGTAACCCGAAACCTCAGTAAGTCCCGGCATCGTGTTCAACTCATTCACGACCAACTCGCCGCCGTTGCGCGGTAAAAAGAAATCGACGCGCGCGAGGCCTGCTCCGTCGATCGACTGAAACGCCCTGATGGCCATGCGTTGAATCTTCGTCGTCATCGATTTCGTTAACGGCGCGGGCACGACGAAACTCACGCGCCCGGTGTTCGTGTACTTCTCTGTGTAGTCGAGAAACCTCGCGGCTTCATCAAACACCACATACTCACCCGGCAAACTCGCCTGCGGTTCGTCGTTCCCAAGTACCGCGCACTCGATCTCGCGCGCGACCAGTTCTTCCTCGACAATGATCTTTCGATCGTATTCAGCCGCGAGATCGATCGCATCGCTCAATGACTTCTTATCCGTCGCACGTGACACGCCAACTGACGAACCAAGATTCGCCGGCTTCACAAAGCATGGCAGACCAATGTCACTCGTAACCTTACGTATTACCTTAGCTGGATCATTCCGCCATTGAGATCTCAGAAACCAGATGTATTTGCAGATCGGCAAACCCGCCTGGACAAACAACGATTTCATCGTAACTTTGTCCATGCCGCACGACGACGCGAGCACACCACACCCGACATAGGGAACGTCAGCCATCTCAAGTAATCCTTGAAGAGTTCCGTCTTCACCGTAAGTGCCGTGCAATGCAGGAAACACGACGTCGAGTTTTTCCCCCGTAAGTGTTTCGCTTTCGAGTGAGATTAAACCTTTGCGTGAAGGGTCGCCGAGAAGTGCTACGTCGCCGGTCGCTGTGTGAGTCTTTGATGGTAAGAGCGGCTGAACTGCGGCAGGAAGAAGTTGGGCCGACTGTGCCGGCGCCAGCCACTTCCCTTCTGTCGTAATTCCGATCGGAACTACTTCAAACTTTTTTCGATCGATTGCTTCGACGATCGCTCGCGCCGATCGGATCGAAACTTCGTGTTCACCTGACCGTCCACCGAAGATCACGCCGACGCGCAGCTTTTTCGCCACTCTCTCTGGTCCACCTTTACAGAATCGTTTTGCCCAACGCTGACAGGATTAGCTCTACACCCAACTCCGCCGTCTTATTATTAACATCCAACGCCGTGTTGATCTCGACAATTTCGAGTGAACGCATGCCGCCTGCCTCTGCGATCTTTTCCAATCCGAGGTGTGCTTCGCGATAAGTGAGTCCGCCACGCACGAGCGTTCCGGAACCGGGAGCATCGCCTGGATCGAGTGCATCGACGTCAAACGTTACTGCATAACCTGCTGTTCCGCGCGAAGCAATTTCGATCGCTTCGTCCATGCACGCGCTCATGCCGCGTTCGTCGATCTCTCTCATCGTAAAGAAGCGCATGCCGAGTTTTTTAATCAGTTCCCTTTCACCGGGATCGATGTCGCGTGCGCCGACGTGAGCACACAGACGCGGATCGAGCTTTGGCGCCCAACCGCCGATGTTGGTCAGCTCGGGTGTGCCGTATCCGAGTAACGCAGCCAACGGCATGCCGTGGATGTTGCCTGACGGAGTTGTTTCAGGCGTGTTCATATCGGCGTGAGCGTCGAACCAGATCAGTCCAAGCGTCTGGTCCTTTCTTTTGAAGTGAGTAGCGACGCCTGCAAA
>DATEWS010000213.1:0-2149 GCA_035257785.1 Pyrinomonadaceae bacterium | reverse complement strand
CGCTCCGCAGATCAGCTGTCCGATTTGTTTGGGGCATATCGAAATATCGTTGAATGCTTCGTGACGATCAGGCTGTTGTCCATTCACACGGAACATCATTTGCTGAGTCTCTTCGCTGAGCATCAGAGATTCACTGCACCTGGGAACGTGCGGCGTGATTAACAGGAAGTGAGTGTATGAACCGGCTGGACAAGGATATGAAACGAGTTTTAGTTGTTGAGGATTATGAAGATGTTCGTGAAATGTTAAAGATTCTTTTGGAATCCGAGGACTTCCACGTTTTGGAAGCGGCAACCGGTGCCGAGGCTCTAACTGCCGTGAAAAACGGGCGTCCTGACGTCATCCTGATGGATCTTGCACTGCCGGGGTTTGATGGATTTGAAACCATTCGCCGCGTCCGCAAGATCGATGGCTTTCAGAACACTCCGATAATTGTTCTCACAGCGTATAACGGACGATCGACTTACGAAACTGCATCGCGGGCGGGCGCCAACTTTTTCATGCCTAAACCGATTGATTTTGACGAACTCGCAGACCTTTTGAAGGAGATACTGATTAACAGGGACAGCGCGAGTCACAAATATAAACGCTCCGCAGCTCACCGCGCAGTGATTAGGAGCGACACGCCAACGCGGAATTTAAAACCCGAAGTTCGCTGGACCATTTAACTGGTTCATTACCGGATTGTGAAGGTAAATGTAGAACCCTCACCGACGCGGCTTTCAACCGTGATCGTTCCGCCGTGGTGTTCGATGATCTGCTTAACTATCGCCAATCCTAATCCGACTCCACGTTTTTCTGGCTGGTGATCTGTTTCCAGTTTTTCAAAAATCTTATCTAGCCGTTCGGACTCGATCCCCGCGCCAGTATCCCGGACCCAACATTGCACAATACCGTCGTCATCTCGCTGCCGCGCTCCGACGATGATCTTTCCATTAGGTGTGAACTTGATAGCGTTGGAGAGCAGATTTTGGAAAACCTGGCCCAGCAATCGAGCATCGGCAAAGATCGTCATGTCAGATGGAACGTCATTGAAAAGAGTCGTGTGCGAATCGGTCGCAATGGGATGGAGATCTCGAATGGAGCTCTCAACCAAAGACCATAAGTCGAACTCGCGCTTTTCAATTTTCGAAGAGTTTGTGAGGTGAAGGTTCGCCTCATCTTGCAGTACGCGTTTAATTAGAGCATCGAGCCTGCTTATATTCCGCCGTAAAGTCGAGAGAGACGCTTCGAAGAGTTCGATCTTCGACTCGGCTGATAGAGAACGTTCAAGCAGTGTAGTTGCTAATGAGATCGCCTGTAAGGGGGTGCGCAAATCATGAATGACAAAGCTGAAATGCTCCTCGCGGCGTTTCTGAAGCTCTACCGTCATATGCGTCGCGTATGCCTTTATTGCCTGCGCAACCGCATTGTCAAAAACCGTATTCACGACGCGGGCAGCCTGGTTTGTGAGAGGGAAATTATTCCTCTCCGCAAGGCGATAAAGACAGGTGCGCAAAATACCGTATTCAGCCACGACTTCAGTGATGTCAAACCCTACTCTCCACCGCTGAACGCCATGCTCCGCCGGACTCAAGATGAGATTGGCTTCGCTCCGATCAGATTTCAGGTTCTCGCTTAGCTCTGTGAGGAGTTGCGGTATGTGATCGATTATAGTTGGACCATCCAGATTTTCCGCCCCAGGGAGCAAAGCCACTTCAGCCTGCCAACTAGACAACAGTTCGTCTTGGTGACTCTCGATCAGTTCGCCTAAATCGGCGAGATTCGCAGTTGGGGTCATAGGAGGGAACCTGTTTGAATCTATCTTAGGGAAAAAAGTCCCAGCATGCGTCCTTGTAGAATACTTGCGGACTTAAGTCAATCGCATAACGGGCTCTTGCGCGTGGGCAGTCTGTAATCCTCGAATTTCTGTAGCGAGACGTCTCGGCAATCTAAAATCGGAGTTCCTACATGACTTCTCAACCGCTTTCGTTTACAAAGACTCTGTTCTTCCCGGGCGAATTTTGTGCCTCTCAACTTCAGGTTGTGATCGTTACGATTGATACTGATTTGGTGAGCTAATCTCACTCCGATTACCTTAAATGAGCCTGCCTCTACGTTTCGCGTTGCTGCTGACGATTGTTTTACCGGCGTTACTTGCCGTACGAAC
>DATEWS010000212.1:0-3661 GCA_035257785.1 Pyrinomonadaceae bacterium | reverse complement strand
TGTCCGGTGGCCGGGAGTCGTGCCGGCCAAGCGCGTAACGCAGCAAATGGCAATAACGATGGATTGGACCGCGACAATGCTCGCGGCCGGCGAAACAGATGTTGCTGCTCGTCAGTCGCTTGATGGAATTGATTTACTGCCGGTAATCAAAGGCACGAGGCCCGTCAGTGATCGCACTTTCTTTTGGCGGATAGGTACGCAGGACGCTGTGCGAGACGGGAAATGGAAATTCTTCCGCAATGGTGAGGTTCGCCGCCTGTTCGATCTTTCTGTCGATCAGCATGAACAGGCGGATTTTAGTAAGAGGCATCCGGAGATCCTGCAGCGACTGATGAAAGAGTTCGATACATGGAATGATCAAATGCTGCCGCGAAAGGTGGCGCGTTAAAAGTTATGCGAAAAGTTGTCTTCCTCGTTTCGATCATCGCCGCCATCGTAGGGACGTGGGCGATGGTGTGGTCCAAACAGAACAAGAAAGAAATCGTCGCGATAACACCGGAACAAGTTAAGTGGTTCACGCCGCCTTTTTACACCGATGGCCGCCAGCGAGCACACCTGCTGGGCGACTCGACTCAAGGTGGAGCGTGGATCGATCGCGTCAAGATACCGAAAGGCGCGCGCGTTCTCGCGCACACCCACCCAAATGACGAGCTGGTGACAGTCATCGAGGGGACCTGGTATCTGGGCGAAGGAGAAAAGTTTGACCTTACTAAGCTTAAGGGCTACCCGGCCGGCAGCTTTATCCTGATTCCGGCCGGCGTCCCCCACTTTGTAGCAGCGAGGGATGGCAGCGTCATCGTTCAACTCAACGGCAACGGTAAATTCGGCACTGATTATCTCGAGAAATGAGCTTCCGGGATCCCCGCTAAACTTCAACGTCCGGCAGGAAGCATATTTGGAAATAACGCTAACGCGGATAGGCCAACATGGACCACGGCTGTCACGCCGGTTATGGTGCTGACTGTCACGAGGTTGCGTTCGAACCTGTGTAAGCACCACGCCAACACTAAGCCAATCACGCTCCAGTAGACAAAAATGATCTCAACATCCCCGCCGCTCGTGCCTCCAACGTACCCATAGATGAGCATTCCAGCCAAGGCTTTGAGCAAGATTGGCAACGGATTAAGAAACATGGCAATCTGCTTGCCCAGCAGCAGGAACATCGAAGCGAAGATTAGCCAACAGCCGCCGACTGTGTAGCCAACGATTCTCCAATTTGTCGCTGAATCATTTTGCATGCGTAGCCTCGTAAGCGATTTGTTAGCTTCGAACGGGCGAGATTTACGGCAGAAGCGCAGAAGCTCGTGAGGTATGTAAGAAGATATCACAGTTCAGGTTGAAGAAAACGGGTCAATCTGTTCTGACAGACAGTAATTTCGCATGCCTAAACCTAGTCGAACGCCCCGTCGGAAATAAGTTTAACCATCCAAATCCAGTACACTCCGACCAAGACAAAAGCGGTGGCTGACAACCAGATGCGTCTCCGTCGAGATCCGATATAGACCATCGTCACGAACGCGAATAGCACGCATAACGTAATGGGCCAGAGCCACGCCAGTCCCACGTAAAGCGGGCCGATGGTTGATTGGACCAGGAGCTGGAGGGCTATGGATGAAGGTATTGCCGGTAAATCCTGACGGTATTCTCGCCAGAACATCAGCGCCACGCCGGAAACGACAGAGGCGGCCAATATGGAGCTTCCGAGAATAATCGTGCGGTAGAAAAAACGGCTCTGCATTACCGGCCTCCTCCACTCAAACTATATTGCCTTTAATCGTCATCACTGTCTAAACTTATTCCTCCTCCCTTTGTAATTCCCCCGATTAAGATTTACGTCTCCGGTCCGTCCGCTGGTCTGAAGAAACAGCAATGCTAAAAACAGTCGCGATCTCGTTGCTTCCTCTCCTGCTGGTCATTGGCACTCTGAATAACTCCCCCGTCCGGCGCAACAATGCTGTAGTAATGGCCTCGCTCCCTAATGACTTTGTCGAGACCCCGATCAGCGGAATCTTGAGCGCGACCGCAATGGCCCTGCATCCCGACGGGCGCATCTTCGTGTGTCAAGAGACCGGCGAGCTGCGTGTGATCAAGAACGGCGCTGTACTGCCGACACCATTTGTGACACTCAACGTCGACTCCGATGGTGAACGTGGTCTGCTCGGCGTGGCCTTCGATCCTAACTACGCGACGAATCATTTCGTCTATGTTTATTACACGACAACAACCCCGACGACTCACAATCGCGTTAGTCGCTTTACGGCAAACGCTGCCAACGAAGACGTAGCTGTCGCAGGCAGCGAAATTGTCATTCTTGATCTGGAGACTCTCGGCGCGACTAACCATAACGGGGGCGCCATACATTTTGGTCCCGATGGCAAGCTCTACATAGCGGTGGGCGAGAACGCAGTGCCGTCCAACTCACAGTCGTTAGCAAATCGTCTGGGCAAAATACTCAGAATCAATGCGGATGGAACTATCCCAGCGGACAATCCAACCAGTTTCGCAAATATCGCAGGTTCCCCGACCGGTGTTAATCGTGCGATCTGGGCCGTCGGTCTTCGCAATCCATTCACGTTTGGCTTCCAGCCGGGCACCGGTCGTATGCACATCAACGACGTCGGACAAAATACGTGGGAAGAAGTGAATGTGGGAACTGCCGGAGCAAATTTCGGATGGTCCAGTTGTGAAGGGACATGCGGTACAGCAGGAATGACGAATCCACTGTATCAGTACTCTTCGGCCGAAGCCGCGCCGTGCGCGATCACTGGTGGTGCTTTCTACAACCCGACGACGCCGACATTTCCCTCACAGTTTGTCGGCAAGTACTTCTTCGCGGATTTATGTGCCGGCTGGATAAAAGTTCTCGATCCGCTTAATCCGCCGCCAACGGGCGCCGCTGTTGACTTCGCAACCGGAATCAGTTTTCCGGTTGATATTCAGGTTGCGAATGACGGTAGTCTTTATTATCTCGCGCGCGGCAGCAACTCTGTGTTTCGTGTGCAATTTGTCGTTGGAGCAACACCACCCACTATTTCGATCAACGATGTGTCGATTTCGGAAGGCGACTCCGGCACAACGACGGCCAGCTTCACAGTTTCGCTATCGAATGCGAGTTCACAAACCGTTACAGTGAACTACGCGACAGCCGACAATACCGCGCACGCAGGCTCCGATTACACAAACGCATCCGGCACGTTAACGTTCGCGCCGGGACAAACCTCAAAAAACGTAAGCGTCGGAATCAACGGCGATGTTCTGAATGAAGAACCGGTGTCGTTCAATGTAAATCTAAATTCACCAACCAATGCGACGATTAGCGACGGTCAAGGTGTCGGAACGATTATTGACGACGACGCTCCCGTGCTCGCAACTGAAGACAATTCGCAGCGCGCTATCGCACTCGACACCGTGATCTTTGTGCGTGACCCGTTCGTGATCACGAATGATCAATACTTTGGAGTAGACAAACGCACGCGCGTTTCACTCTTCGCGATCAACATCGTGTTAGCGAACGGTTTAGTAGTAACAGCTCAGGCAGTAGACTCGCAGCAGGTAACTCATCAACTGCAAGTCGAGTTTGCGGGCGCGCTGCCAACCTTCTTAGGATTTACCGAGATCGTAGTTAAACTGCCCGATGGAATTGCGACAGCAGGAGACTTGC
>DATEWS010000211.1:0-3527 GCA_035257785.1 Pyrinomonadaceae bacterium | reverse complement strand
GCCGATCGATAAGAAGTAAGCAGGAGCAGATAGCAGGTGCAGGATTATTTCTCCTGCTCCTGCACGCTGCTGCTCCTGTCCCTTAGGTTTGAGGAACAATCTGCGTCACGAGCGCGGGCAGCGGCGTTACCGCGCGCGCCGCGGGAACGCAAAGCACCGGACACGGTGCGTTTCTGATTACTCGCTCGATCTCCGATCCCAACACCTGACTATTTCCAAACAACGATCCGTGAACTGCGGTCCCGATCACGATGAGGTCGGCACCAATCGTCGCCGCGAGTTTAACGATTTCCTGGTAAGGTCTGCCTTCCGCGATGTGTGTCTTCGAGGCGCCACCGGTACGAGCGAAATTTCCCATTCGTTCCTCGACGTAACTGCGTAGTCGTGTTAACGCCGCGAGCCCGCCTTCCGGAAACATCGCCGAGATCTGTTCAAAGTAATCGCCTATAACGTAGACCGCGTGAAGTTCTGCGCCTAACTGATTAGCGATTTGTGTTGCGAGTTGAGTGGCGGCCACTGACGACGGGCGGAAGTTTGTTGCGAGTAAAACTCGTTTCAAGGAGATCTCGTGATCCGCGACGAAATCTCGCTGCGCTGGTCTAACTGCCAGCACCGCGCACGGCGACTCCGCTACGATGTCCTCTGCGATGGAACTGCCGAAAGCGCGCGACAATCGATTGCGACCGCGCATCACGACCGTTATCAAATCGACGTCGTGATCAACCGCACCCTGTGCGATTTGGCCGGCAGGTTCACCGTCGACGAAGATCGGTTCAGTGTCAACACCGTTCAGCAGCGGATCAGCCCGCAGTTCATTCACTTGCGACTGCAAATCCGTGGCGGTCTTCGCGTCCTGCACGCTGAACAACAGCACACGCCCACGACCATGTCGCGCAAAAGCCGCGGCGTATTTCAATGCCGCATGCGCGTTCGGGGAGAAGTCTGTAGGGAAGAGAATGTTTCTAAAGGGAAACATATCCGAACACTATCACCACCCTTTGATGCTGTAAATTCTCTGCGTTCTCTGCGTATCTCTGCGTTAAAAGGGCATTTCAACGCAGAGAACGCAGACATACGCAGAGATACGCAGAGAAAACCCGTAAATCATTTACAAGACAGTGACTTCCATGCCAAACTCCGCAAGCTTTCCTACAGCAAGTGACAGTAATTCAAAACCACTCCCGGAGGCGACATCTTGCTTCGAGGACTGTTTCGTACAAAAAACCTGGACGATATCCTGGCTGCATCTCATGAAGAAGGCCACACGTTAAGGCGTGTGCTGGGGGCCTTTAACGTCACGTTAATTGGTATTGGCGCAATCATCGGCGCCGGAATTTTTGCAACCGTCGGAACCGCTGCGGCTGGTGATGCCTCGCGGCCCGGCGCCGGACCATCGCTGATGATCTCCTTTATGATCACGGCGGTCGTTTGCGGTTTCGCAGCTTTGTGTTACGCGGAATTCGCCTCGATGGTTCCTATTTCAGGCTCAGCCTACACTTACTCGTACGCAACGCTTGGAGAGTTAATCGCATGGATCATCGGTTGGGACTTAATAATCGAATATGCATTGGGTAACGTGGCGGTTGCGATCAGTTGGGCAAATTACTTCCGCACACTAGTCGATAATCTGTTTGAACATCTGGGAATCAACGCCCATGTTCCGCTTTGGCTCTCCACTGATTACCGAACCGCCGCCAAACTGGCCAGTACCAACCCCGAGCTATACGAGAAAATGTTTCGCGATGCTCCGACGATTTTTGGACATCACATCACTCTCAACCTGCTCGCATTTGCAATCGTTGCTGCTATCACAATCGTGTTGGTCTGGGGCATTCGTGAGTCAGCAAATTTTAACGCGGGCATGGTGATCATAAAGATCATCGTACTGCTCTTCTTCATCGGAACCGCCATCTATTTCGTGTCACCCTCGAAGATGGCCGCAAACTGGGTGCCTTTCCAACCGAACGGCTGGCGTGGGACTTTCACCGGAGCGGCGCTCGTCTTCTTCGCCTACATTGGGTTTGACGCTGTCTCTACTGTTGCTGAAGAAACAAGAAATCCCACTCGCGATCTGCCAATAGGGATTATCGCATCGCTCATTATCTGCACTGTGTTGTATGTAATAGTCGGGGCTGTGTTCGCAGGATTGATTCCTTATCCGGAACTTATTCAGCGCCTGGCAAACGAACAAGCGGAACCATTGACTATGGCTCTGCAGAATGCCGCTCCGCCAGGTGTTACATGGCCGGCAACCGTGGTGGCATTTGGTTCAGTGATAGCGCACACGGCCGTGCTGCTCGTGTTTCAGATGGGACAACCGAGAATTTTCTTCTCAATGGCCCGCGATGGACTACTGCCACCGGTTTTTGCAAAGGTGCATCCCAGGTTCAAGACGCCTCACGTCACCACTATTCTGACTGGTGTTGTGGTGGGAGCATTCGCTGCCGTCATGAGTATCGACGAGATGGTTGATCTTACGAACGTGGGGACGCTGTTTGCATTCCTGCTCGTTAGCATCGGCATCATAGTTTTGCGCTATAAAGATCCACAACGGAGGCGTCCGTTTAGAGTGCCGTTGGGTCCATGGTTGATTCCTTCTCTGGGAGTCGTCTCCTA
This sequence comes from Pyrinomonadaceae bacterium, assembly GCA_035257785.1. GTDB lineage: Bacteria > Acidobacteriota > Blastocatellia > Pyrinomonadales > Pyrinomonadaceae > PSRF01. The sequence continues at coordinate 911 of DATEWS010000211.1, read as the reverse complement.
CATCTTTCTGATGTATTACCTGCCGCCCGCATCCTGGTGGCGATTCGTTGCCTGGTTACTTTTAGGCTTCGCCGTTTATCTGTCGTATGGATATGGCAGGAGCGAGATCGGCCGGTCAATTGGGCGGACCAAATCAGGGTCGTGGCTAAAAGCTCTCGCTGTTGGATCCTTCCTCGTGGCCGTTGGCCTCCTGGCGATGCCGCATGACGAGGGTTTGAAAGAACTATTGAACCAGTTGGGGCACAGTACGCGGACAACGATTGCATTGGGTATGATCGGTTTAGGCATACTGCTTTCTCTCACAGGTGCATTGATCGGGCTATCACGAAAGCAACGCGCGTGAGTAAGGTTTAATGAACGCACTACCAATCATCATCGGCTCGCTTTGCGTGATTGCGATTTCGTATCGCTATTACTCGGCTTTTATCGCGGCGAAGGTGCTGGTGCTCGATGATTCGCGGCCGGTTCCGTCGCAGACGATGTACGACGGCCATAATTACTATCCGACCAACAAGTGGGTTCTGTTTGGTCATCACTTCGCAGCGATCTCGGGCGCGGGACCGTTGATCGGACCTGTGCTCGCGGCGCAGTTTGGATTTTTGCCGGGGTTGCTGTGGCTCGTCATCGGCGTTTGTCTCGGCGGCGCAGTTCACGACTTCATGATCATGGCGGGAAGTGTGCGTCGCAAAGGAAAGTCGTTGGCCGAGATGGCGCGCACGGAGATCAGTCCACTATCGGGACTGGTCGCGGGCGTCGCGATTTTGTTCATTGTCGTGATTGCGCTCGCGGGACTCGGATTAGTTGTCGTGAACGCGCTCGCAGAATCACCGTGGGGAACTTTCACCGTCGGCTTCACGATTCCGCTGGCGCTCTTGATGGGTTTGTACATGTATCGCTTCCGCAAAGGAAAG
>DATEWS010000210.1:0-5303 GCA_035257785.1 Pyrinomonadaceae bacterium | reverse complement strand
TCGGCGGAAAGAGCCTCGCCTTTCTTCATTAACTTCTCTACGATAGTTAACATTCGGAAATTCTCGTCCTCGGTTTCGATCACGACCGGCATGGTGCGAGAAAGCAACCTTCGATATCGAACGGGATCAATTTTTCGAACTGTGGGATTTACTCTTTCCATTTTCCGAGATCATACTCTTCGTGCGTCATAATGGCGACGATGAATACCGTCTGGCTCCTGTAAACGATCCTACTGATCAGTCGGTACTTGTTACCTCTGATATCGAATATTGTATACCTGGCAACTAAATCCGCAGTTGGATAAACCTTCTTCACTTCAGCCAGATTCTGCCAACGCGCTTTCTTTACAGTCGTATACCAAGCTTTTAGCGCAGCCTCGGCATCTCGATGACGCGAGGTAAATTCCCTAATTCGTTTAAAGCTGATTACATTCATCAGTGCGGTGAGGGCTAAATGTGGGTGGAAGGATGTTCTCATATTGAGAACTTACTGTCAAATGGGCTTCTTTGTGTCTTTACGTTTGCGTGAGAAGAACTGTCTCACCTGTGTTGACTCCTAGAGTCTCAGCGGCGGAGCCGTTGTTTAATGAGATCTCCAGGAAACCGGTGCTGCCCCAGATGGCGAATGGTGCCGTGCCAGCTTCTTCCCCGTAGAACTTACGAAAGTTGCGGATTGTCTTGCGATTGATCACTAGACTGCTACCGTGTTTAACGAGATCTCTCGTGATGTTTGTGACGCAGTTGCCGAAGCGATCGATGTGAATGATCCGCGCCCGGACGTCACCGTTCTTCAGTACCTCCGGTTCGAGCGAAACAGGCAAACGAACCGCGTCATTTATTTTGTGACCAAACTGACGCGGCTTCACGCCGTTCGAAAGCGCTGCTGCTACCGGCGCGAATATGTCACGGCCGTGAAAAGTAGAACTCGGATGAGGTCGGAAGTATTTCTCCGCAGTGACGTGAAAAACTTTGTGCGAGGATTCGCGGTCGTAGATGTAAGTGAAGAGCCCGTTGTCTGGTCCAACAAAGAACTGCTTGTTCGCACTCACGATGACCGGGCGCCGTGTCGATCCTACGCCCGGATCGACTACGCCCACGTGAATCGTTCCCGCTGGAAAGGTTTTGTAAACTGCCAGCAACGTAAACGCGCCGGCGGCGATGTCCTGAGGCGGGATCTCATGAGTGAGGTCAACGGTCACCGCCTGCGGATTGACTGACAGAATCGCGCCCTTAACCGCGCCCACAAAATAATCGGCCGTACCGAAATCTGTGAGCAGAGTAATTAGCGCTTTCACAGAGCGTTCGTATCAGTTGACGTGCGGATCTTCATGTGCTGACCGCGTTCGAGACGAATGTCTTTGCCGCGTTGTGTCATCACGCCTGCCGTACCAGCGCCACCACCAATGATGGCCCCGATCGCAGCGCCTTTGCCGCCGCCCGCGATCGCGCCGATGATCGCGCCGATACCGGAAGCTGCGCCGACCTTGGCCGCATCATCTTTTGTCGAGTCGCGTCCTTTGACGCCGCCTTCAGTATCGACCTGCGGTTCGTAATCGCCGCCCATCGGAGATACTTCGATCAACTCCGCGTGCAGTTGTGCGGTGCGATTGTCCGTGGAACGAATCTGTTCGAAAGCGAGTTGCAGCTCAGCGACGCCTTTGACTTTGCCCGGACGCTTGAGCGCGGCGATTCGTCCGTCGACGATGTAACCAGCGTATTGCGCCGGTTCGATAACCTTCGCCTGGATTCGATCGCCACGCTGGCTCACGTCAGTTGAGACTGGCGTTATCAACTCGAGTGCGAGAATCGTGTTGCGCGGAATCGCTAAAGATCCGTTTGGCGCCACAGTCGCATCGGCGTTCGGAGCAGGCTCATTGCTTCTGTCATTATTGACTGGAGGCGCGGTCGCATTATCCGAAGCCGCGGCGATTGTGCCACGCCTGTGCAGTCCTGTCGGCAACGAAGAGTTAAACTGCTGGCGTTCGTATCCCGCCGTGTAACCTGCCTCGAAGCCCTGCTGATAACCGTCGCGATAATCCTCGATTGGGCCCCAAACGTCGTTGAAGGAACGATCGGCGCGTTGATAGTCCTCTTTGTTTTGATAGTTGCGCGGTGCGTGATCGTTTACGTCTTTAAATCCGGCTGTGTAACCGTCTGAATAGCCCGTGCGATAGCCGCGTTCGAGCGCGGTGGTCTGGCTCTGCGCCGCTGCCGGCACGATTGCCAGCAAGCCGCTGACGCAGATGCTCAATAAAACCACCAGGGGAAGCTTAAAGTAATTCATATTGTGTCCTTCCAAAGAATTTACGAGCCGGTCCGGTCGTAGCGTCTCGGGAGAGCCAACTTCGTAGCGTAGGAATGCTATCACCTATATTTGCCGCAAAGAAGGCTCCTTTTGTGATTTTTGCGCATCTTTGTGGCAAACTGCGGTTCAGATGCCACTTTTCGCATCTGAGTTGGCGACTTTTATGACGAAACGCCGAGTTTACCTGGATCACAGCGCGACGACGCCCGTCGATCCGCGCGTTGCGAACGCGATGGCGCGGGCCGTGGTTGAGACGTTTGGCAACGCCTCGAGTGTTCATGGTTTTGGTCAACAAGCGCGCGCGGCGATCGATCGTGCCAGGCGTGAAGTCGCGGCGCTGATCGGTGCGAGACAAAACGAGATCGTCTTCACCTCTGGGGGGACTGAGGCAAACAACCTCGCGATCCGAGGCTTGTGTGAAGTTTCATCTGGTCGACACATAATCACATCGGCGATCGAGCATCCGTCCGTCAGTGGAGTTTGCAGTGAACTAGAGAAACGCGGCTGGGAAGTCACGCGTCTGCCGGTTTGTGGAAACGGTGTCGTGCGCATTGAGGATGTCAATCACGCATTGCGGACGGAGACAGTGCTGGTAACCGTCATGCTCGCCAACAACGAAATCGGAACAATCCAGCCGATCGGCCATATCGCTTCACTGGTTCGAGAAAAGCGCGCGGCGGGTCAGAAACTCTGGCTGCACACGGACGCAGTGCAAGCGGCCGGACGTTTGCCATTGAATGTGGACGAACTCGGTTGCGATCTCTTGACGATGTCCGGACACAAGTTGTATGCGCCAAAAGGTATCGGCGCGCTGTACGTTCGTCGCGGCGTGAGACTGCACGTGCAGAATGTCGGCGGACATCAGGAACGCGAGCGGCGCGCGGGCACAGAAAACGTTCCCGGCATCATCGCGTTTGGTGAAGCGGCAAAACTCGCGCGCGAGGAGTTGGTCCAACGTTCGCAACACGATCGCGCTCTGCGCGATAAGTTTGAAGCTCAGGTGCGAGATCGAATCGGCGACGTGGTGATGAACGGCGATCGCGAGCAGCGCCTGGGCCATCTCTCGAACATCTCGTTTCGTTTCATCGAAGGCGAAGGCTTGCTGATCAATCTCGACCTCGAAGGTGTCGCCGTCTCGACTGGCTCAGCGTGCTCATCAGGAACACTCGAGCCATCGCCGGTGATTCGCGCGCTCGGCGTCGATGACGAACTCGCGCGCGGCTCAATTCGCTTCAGCTTCGGAAAAGACAATACTGACGCCGATATCGATTATGCGGTCTCGGTCCTGGCTCGCGCTGTCGAACGACTCCGAATGCTGTCACCCCTATCCGTATAAAATCCGTCTAATCCGTGGCGTATTCTTCCAAGTTCAAAGACCATCTCGCTCACCCACGCAACGCAGGCGAACTCCCTGACGCCAGCGCCGTCGCCGACGAAAAGAACCCTGTCTGCGGCGATCGGCTGCGACTCTCGTTAATCATTAAAGACGGTCGCATCGAAGCAGCACGCTACCTTGCGTACGGCTGCCCACCGACACTCGTTTGCGGATCAGTTTTGACGGAGTTGATAAACGGAAAGACTATCGACGAAGCAAAGAACCTGACGCGCACTGACCTGCTAAACGCGATCGGTGGTCTGCCCTCAAGAAAACATCACGCTGCTGCGCTCGCGATCGAAACACTCCACTCAGCACTCGCAAACTTAACTTAACGCGGCGGCGTGCCTACGACTCGCGGTCGATCTGCCGCCGGCTCGATCGTTTTGCGCCTGTGATACTCAGGCCCGCAGTACTTCTTCGGCTCGGTGCCCAACACAAACGTCTTCGTGCGAATGATCGGACAACTCTCCACTGCGATCAGCCCGGTTGTAGGATCGATATCGAGCGTAATTGTTCCTTCGAGCCCGGCCCCTGGTAAAGGCGGCGCCCTACGTGGCGAAGGTGACGGCGATGGAGTCACGATCGGCTCCGGATTAATTTGTTCCATCGGCGGCGACGGCGACGGCAGTTCCACAGGCGACATTTCTTCGTCCGGTACGTCGGAACCGTGATTTGGACCAGTGCCGTCGATGAAAAACTCGACGCGCTTCTCAACGTCTTCGGGCGCACTCGGTTCGCCTGTCTTCGGATTGATCTCCTCCTGTTCAATACCGGCCGGCATTTCCCAATCGCCTTGCCACTCCGGATGCTGATCGAGCGCGACCTGCATGAAGTCAGCCCAAATCGGCAGCGCGGAGTTCGCGCCGGTCAAACCCAGTTGCGAACCATCGTCGAATCCAACCCAGACTGCGCAAACGAGATTGGGTGTGTAACCAGCAAACCATCCGTCACGCGAAGTGCCGGTCTTTCCGGCCAACGGCATCTTCAAACCACGCTGGCGCACCTTCGCCGCCGTGCCGCGATTAATGACGTCCTTCATAAACGAAGTCATCACGTAAGCGACTTGCGGTTTGAGCACCTCGTTCTTTTCAGGCACTGGAGCAGCAATGGTGACGCCGTTGCCGGTCGTGATGCGATTGATTGCAATCGGACTCGTGCGCGTGCCAAGATTCGCAAACGCTGTGTAAGCCGAAGCGATCTGGAGCGGCGTTGCTTCACTCGTCCCGAGCGCCATTGCGGGATACGCGCGCGGCGGTTTCGGCAGTCCTGCTTTGGCCGCGAGATTCATCACCCGCCCAATCGTCACTTCCATCGCGACTTCAACCGTCACGACGTTGAGACTGTTGACCAAACCATCGCGCAACGTCACCGGCGCGTGACTGTAACTCTCGCCAAAGTTTCCCGGCGAATACTCCTGGTTGTCGTAAGTAAACGTCTTCGGCTCGTCCATGTAAGTCGTCGCCGGCGTGATCACTCGCGGAATCGGATCGTACGCAGTGTTCAGCGCCGTCGCATAGACGAAGGGTTTGAAGACAGAACCCGGTTGCCGCAGCGCATCCGTCGCGCGGTTCAACTGGCTCTTCGAATAATCGCGGCCACCAACCATCGCGACGATCTCGC
>DATEWS010000209.1:0-5812 GCA_035257785.1 Pyrinomonadaceae bacterium | reverse complement strand
CCGTTGAGCCGTTCCTGCGTGCGATAGGCATTCATCCATGCGCCTGAACGTTTGCCGGCGCGCGCGTAAGGATCGAAGTACCAGAGACCGATGTGTTTCTTCGTGGTCTTGTCAGTGACTTCCCAGACGCGAATGTCAGGATGCGCGACAGGAACGTTTGTCACGGGCGTGAAGTTGAAATTGAAGAGCTCACCGGCTACCCAGAAGATGCCTTCGCGCAGCTTCTCGAGCTGGAGATATGGTTTGATTTCGTTCTGGTCGAGATCGTATTTAGCCTTGCGGACTTTCTCCATGTAATAGCGATAGTCCCACGGCTCGATCTTGATCTTCGCGCCTTCCTTGTCGGCGAGTGCCTGCATGTCCGCAACTTCCTCATGTACGCGCGCGACCGCGGGCTTCCAAACGGCTTCCATCAACTCCATCGCCTTCTCCGGAGTCTTGGCCATCGCATTCTCGAGACGCCAATGCGCGTGTGTCGGATAGCCGAGCAGTTTCGCGCGTTCGGCGCGGAGCTGAAGAATGTCGGTAATGATCGCGTTGTTGTCGTGCTCGTCGCCGTTGTCGCCGCGATTGACGAACATGCGCCACGCTTTTTCGCGCAAGTCGCGACGATCTGAGTAAGTCAAAAACGGATCGATCGACGAACGCGTGTTCATGATCACCCACGTGCCGGGTTGTTTCTTTGTTTCAGCCGCCGCGGCTGCGGCGTCGCGCAGCGATTGCGGTAGTCCGGCAAGTTCATCCTCACTCTTCAACACGAGGAATTGATCGGTTTCCTCGGCGAGTACGTTCTGGCTGAACTTCGTGTAAAGACCGGCGAGTTGCTGGTTGATCTCCGACAGGCGTTTCTTTGCGTTCGCATCGAGACGCGCGCCGGCACGAACAAAATTCGTGTAGTAAAGCCAGGTGACGCGCTGTTGCTCCGGCTTCAACTTCGCCTTTGTGGGCGAGTTGTAAACAGTTTCGATTCGTTTGAAGAGCGCTTCGTTCTGCGTGATCTGATCGTTGAACGCGGCAAGCCGGGGGGCCATCTCACGTTGGACCACCTGAAAATCGGGGCTGTTCATGGTGGCGCCCCAGACGCTATACAAAGTGCTCACGCGATCCAGGCTCTGGCCGCTTTGTTCGAGTGCGGCAATCGTGTTTGCGAAGTCCGGTGGCGCCGTGTTGTTGGCGATCTTCTGGACTTCGGTGAGTTGTTCGGCCATCGCGGCTTCGAGCGCCGGTTTGAAGAGCGGAATCTGGACACGATCGAAGGGAGGAACTCCGCCGTACGGGCCTTCCCACTTCGCGAGCAGCGGATTGTTATCGGCATTCAGGTTCATCGCACTCGAATGGTTGTCGGATTTAACGAGGATCGCAGCGATCATCGCGATGGCGAAAAGCAGCACAAAAGTGCGAATGATCAAGTCGCGCATAGTTTAGGAGTTCCAATCTGTTTTAGTTTTGGGAGATACGCAGTGAAGTTAGTATCACATTTAGGTTTATTTCACGCAAAGGCGCAAAGCGAAGACGCAAAGCCGCAAAGTTAATTCGTGTAAGGACAGTGGCGACAACCGCTATCGCAGCAGTAACCACGACGTTTGAGATAGCTCCCGGTGAAGACCATGCGACCATCTTCAGTGTAGTAATCTCGACCTTCTGTCAGTTGTCCTTTGAGTAGAGAAACATCGACTGCCTGGTAATAATCCGAATAGTTATCTGTGTTGAACAACTCGGGATGGATCAGTCGCGCCAACAACTCTGCGCCTTCGACAACTCGCGGCCCGGGCCGTGCAAAGAATGAATTTGCATCGACGGCGTAGACTCTTCCATTTCTGACGGCGGGCAGATCGAAGAATGGGGAATTGCGATAACCAAAGGTGGTCCAAATCTGTTTCATCGTCTGCTGCAAGTTGAAACCGCACGGCATGATTACCAGCACTTCCGGAGCCCAGGCGACGATCTCATCCCACGACACTCGCACCGACTCACCACGTTCGCGTCCGAGTTCATCGATACCGCCCGCATACTTCACCAACTCCGGCACCCAGTGACCGCTCGCGTAAACGGGATCGAGCCACTCCATGCAAAAGACTTTTGGCCGGTGAGCGCCTTCGACTCGACTCGCTAAAGCTTTCAACCGGTCCTCACAATCGCTGACTATCGCTTCAGCTTGCGCTGTTCGTTCAGTTGCACTGCCGAGTTCACGAACGTTATCGAAGATCTCGTGGAGCGATTGCGGTGTGAGCCAGAGGATCTGCGGCGCTTTTGGAAGTGCTTTGAGAAGTTGTGAGACTTCGTTACCCGATGGTGCGCAAACCTGACAGAGGTTCTGGGTGAGTATCAGATCGGGAGCGAGCTCGCGCAGGAGTTGTTCGTCGATCTGGTAGAGGCTTTCGCCATTACGAATGCGCTCAGCGACCGCGCGATCGATCTCGCTTTGACTCATCGTCTCGAGTGGCAACACTGCGCGCACGACGACGGGTTTGTATTTCACTTCCGGTGGAAAGTCGCACTCGTGTGTGATGCCAACGATCGAGTCGCCAAGCCCGAGCGCGCAGGCCATCTCCGTGGCCGAAGGTAGAAACGAAACAATTCGCATGAACAAAGGATAGCCGCAAAAAGGCACAAAAGGCACAGAAAGAAAATCTTCTGTGCCTTTTGTGCCTTTTTGCGGATAGATTAAGGTTCGCCGTCGCCCTTCTTGCCTTTCTTCTTTGCAGGTTCAGCTTCGCGTGGGCGTGTGGCTGGTGGCGGTGGCGCATCGACTTTCGGTGTTGCGACCTCGGGCTTCGGTTGTGGCTTCGCTGAGTCTTCGTCTGCCTTAGGTGGAGGCGGCATCGTTACGTTTTCGAGTTTTGGTTCGGTTGTTCCTGGCGGCAAAGCATTGGGGTCTTCAGTATCCTTGGCTTCGGCGGCGAGCTCAGCGCGCTCGGCAGCCAACTCTCTTTGCCGTTGCCGGAAAAGTTCACGCATGTCTTCCGGCATGTCAGGAGCTTTGGGAAACTCTTCCTTCTCTTTGTCCTTGAGAAACGGCTTCATGAACTGAATGAACATCGGCAGCGCGCCCTTCGCGCCGGTCATGTCGTTCCCGAGCGGTTTCTTCTTTCCCGGATAACCCATCCAAACGCCCGTTACATAAGTCGGCGTATAACCGATAAACCAAACGTCTGTGTGATCGTTGACCGTACCCGTTTTTCCTGCCAGCGGCACACCGACGGCTTGCGCGGCTGTCGCAGTTCCGCCCTGCACAACGCCGCGCATCATCGAAACCATCGTCAGGGCGACATACTGGTTCATTACTTTGTAGGTCGTTCTTTCCCACTCTTCGAGTGTTGCGCCGTCGCGGTCGAGAACTTTGCGAATAAGATGTGGCTCAACACGAATTCCTTTATTCGGAAATGCAGAATACGCCGAGACCATCTGGTCCAACGGCACTTCGGTGGCGCCCAAAGCCGACGGCAAGTACGGCGACATTGGCACCTTGATACCAAAACGACGGACCATCTGCGCGCCTGTTTGAATACCGACAGTTTGTAACAAGTGCACTGCCGGAATGTTCATCGACTTCGCGAGGGCGGTCTTCAACGGCATGTCGGCGCAACCGAGCGAACCGTCGTAGTTGTGCGGCTGCCAATCGCCGATGCTGATTGGAGCTCCGCTCACCGGTGTCTCAGGAGTCATTCCCCATTCGACTGCCGCGGTGTAGATGAATGGTTTGAAGCACGAACCGGTTTGACGATAAGCCTGGACGGCGTTGTTGAATTTGTTGGTATAGAAGTCGTAGCCGCCAACCATCGTGATGATCTCGCCGGTCTTGGCGTTGAGTGTCATCATTGCGCCCTGCACGGCCGGAATCTGCGACAGTTCAACTTTCAAACGCCGGTTCTTCTCGTCAACTTCCTTGATTTCAAACTCGGCCAGGTGACCAGCCTTGAACTCGTCTTTAGGTTGGCGCTTGCCCCAGCCCATTTCCGCCGCGGTCAGGTTCGCAGTGAAGTTGCCGAAACGCACTGACGCTTCATTGCGTACGCGATCGACTTTCATGATCAGGCCCATCAAGTGGCGGCCTGTTTCGTATTCGTTACCGTACCAGTCAGGGTGTTTGTAGTTGTTGAGTTCCGGCTGGGTTGCTGGTCCCTCACCGTTGTTTCCGGTGGTCGGGATCATCGTGTAGCTCGAGCGCCAACCGCTGTGCGAACGGTCGTACTGTCTGAGACCTTCGCGAACGACCTCGTAAGCCTTCTTCTGTGCATCGACGTTGATGCTCGTGTAGACGGCGAGACCGCCCTGGGCTACGCGAGTCGTGTATTTGTCTTCGAGTTCCTGGCGAATGAATTCGACCGGATAGTCAAACGGCGTGGACTTGTGTTGCGACTGGTAGTAAGCGGTGTCGGCGAGTTGAATCGGTTTCGCCTTGGCCGCATCGACATCCGCCTGGCTGGCGAAGCCGTTCTTGGCCATCAGATCGAGCACGAGATCGCGACGCTCTTTTGCTTTGGCTGGATTCGATGTCGGTGAATAGTCGCTGGGCGCTTTCGGAATGCCGGCGAGCAACGCTGCTTCACCGAGTGTCAAATCCTTTGCCTGCTTGCCGAAATACGTTTCGGCGCCGGCCTCCATACCGTAGGCGTTAGCGCCCAGGAACATGTGATTGGTGTACAACTCCATGATCTGGTTCTTGGTGTAATACCGTTCGATCTGGAGAGCGAGAATCCACTCGTTAACCTTGCGCGTGTAGGTCTGTTCTTTGGTCAGGAAAAGATTCTTCGTGAGCTGCTGCGTTAAGGTTGATCCGCCTTCGATTCTGTCGCTCGTCAGGTTTTTCCAGGCGGCGCCCATGATACGAATCGGATCGATACCGATGTGATCGTAGAAGCGCACGTCTTCGACCGCGAGAATCGCGTTCTTCAGTACAGGTGGAATCTCTTCATACTTGAGCGGGATTCTTTTCTCGAGCGCAAACTCACCGATAACTGTTTCACCGTCGTCTGCGTAGACGCGCGTTACGACGCTCGGGCGATATGTCGCGAGGGCCGCAACTTCGTTGGCGGCGCGCGAGTAGTTCAACTCATAGGCGGCAATGATGCCCGTCAAACCGCCGGCGGCCAGCGCCAGCAGCAGGACAGTTGGTAACCAAAGTCGCGCCAACAGGTGTCTACGTTGTTCAGGAGGTGTATTGATAATTGCGGTTGGCGAATATTTAGAGTGGTTTGAAACCATAAAGTGAATTTTCTCCCAAAACACCTTGCCCGATTAGATGTGTGATAGGCAACGTGGCTAGCCACAGAAGTTAAAATTATGCCGTAAAGAGGCGCAAAAAGCACTCGGAGTCGCCGGTTAATCTATAGAGCTTTTTGTGGTTTTTCGCGAGGCGGTTATAATGGTTTCGCTTCGCAAATACGGGGGCGACAGGCTTCGACAGGAACCTGAACGATCGTCGCGATGCATGCCGGGCTACCTTATGCAGCTCGTTAAAAAGCGTAGGGAAACACAACTGCCAACAATGAATTGGCTCTCGCTGCCTAATTAAGCACCGAGCGTCTCGCCGCAAGTTGCTCATGCGCGCGGAGTGAGATGTCACTTAGATGAGCTGGCCTGCTGCTTCGGTCCGTGGCAGTGGGCGAGACTAAAGCCGGACTAGCTCGTGTCGAGGTCTTGTCGCTTCACTGACTCGGCATTGAGCGAATTTTTGTCGGGTTCGCCTGGCAAGAAAGAGAAGCGAATAAGCATGTAGAGTCCTTCGGCGTTGGTTTTTGGATCCGAGTTCAATTCTCGGCGCCTCCACCATAAATAAGAATGCGGGAGCCCTCACTCCCGGAAAGACCCA
>DATEWS010000208.1:0-2967 GCA_035257785.1 Pyrinomonadaceae bacterium | reverse complement strand
CTAACGACCCAGTTGTTGCTGGCGGCGAGTGCGTCAGTATCGAAGCCGATGCGATTCAGTGCGGCGGCAGCTATCGCCTGGTTATACCCGAGTCTTTCTAAAAACTCGCGAGACGCGGGCTCGGCTCTGAGTTGCGCCGATGCGCCTTTGTTCTGCGTGTCTTTGCCGGCGACGAGCACGTCGATCGGCGAGATTTCAGGCAACAGCTCGGCACGTTTCTCAGGAGGTAAAACTGAAAGCGCCTGGCGCATTATGTCTAAACGCCAGGTGTCGGAGAGTGCTTCGAAAAATATTTTGATGACTGCGAGCGAATCGACCGGCGTCCAGGGACGAAAACTGTATTGCAGGATCTGAAACTCCGGCGGCATCGACTTCGGATCGAGTGACGCAGCATAAGCGTTGACGCCTCGCGCGTAAGCTTCCAAAACGGTGCGCGTGCGTGGCGACGCGGCGGCAAGTTCTGCTTCGGCTGCCTGGGTAAAACCGTACGTGCGGTGCAGCTTGTCCTGATCTATGGCGATGTTGTTTGGTCCGACGCCGAGAACTTCCGACAACTCGCCGCGCACGGTGCGACGAAAGAGATCCATTTGCCAGAGACGATCGGCGGCGGTGGCGTAACCCTGAGCGAAGTAGAGGTCCTCATCATTTTGAGCTTCGATGTAAGGAATGCCGCGCTCATCACGATAGATCGTGATCTTGTCCTTGATACCTTTGATCTGGATCGATTGTTGTTGGCCGAGCGCTGTTGCGCTAAACAGGCAAAGCACGAAAAGTAGAAGGTAGCGTCGCATACGGGATTTTAGCCACAGATGACACGGATTTTACAAACCGATCCGTGTAATCCGTGCTAGAATCCGACTCGCAAATGAGACACCTCATTTATATCCTGGCCCTGCTGATGTGCAGCGTGATCACCGTTGCAGCACAACAGCGACCACTCATCACCGAAGACGTCGACATCATTCCACCGGGATCGATCCGCATCGAAGCGGGCATCGATTTCATGCAGGGTGCGAAGTATTCGGTCTCGGGGATTCGTGGTGATCTGACGCGCGTTGGTGTTATCGGCGTCACTTTTGGCATGAGTCCGAACGTGGAGTTTCAAATCGAAGGCGTGGCTCAGAACTACGTCAGCATCAACTCACGCGGACCTTCAGCGATACCGCTCGACCTGGCACCGGGCGCGAACTCGACTAACGATACTGGCGATTTCACGCTGTCAGCAAAATTCAAACTGCGTAATGAGACGCGCCGTGGTCCATCGCTCGGATTTCGTTTTGGCGTGCAACTTCCCAACTCAAACGAAGCGCGCGGTATCGGTCTCAATTCGACAAATGCCTTCGGGCAGATTTTGGTCGGAAAGAAATTTGGTCCTGATGGACGCTTGAATACGTTCGGTAATCTCGGGATTGCAATTCTCACTGCGCCGACTGAACTCTTCACACAAAACGACGTGCTGACTTACGGACTTGCCGGCATCTTCCGAATCAACAAACAGTTCAGCATCGCGGGCGAGGTTAACGGGCGCGCGAACACGCGACCGGGTAATGGTCCGCTCGGAACGGAGTCGCAGGCAGAAGCGCGACTCGGCATGCAGATCAGGGCGTCTGGGTTGCGTTTCGATTTCGCGGGTATCAAAGGTCTCACCAGCTTCAGTCCTAACTCCGGATTTACGATCGGAGTCACGTACGACACGCCTTCCGTTTTCGCTCCAGTCAAATAGCGCCGCAGATTACGCGAATAGACGCGGATTATTCAACTGTGTTCTTATTACCGCCGCATGTATGACTGGTTAGCAGCGATTGCGCGGTGGTTGGAAATTCACGTTATTGGCCTGCCCTTTTATTTTGCGGCGCCGGCGATGATTGTTATCGGGGCGCTCGATTCTTCGCTGCTGTCACTACCCGAAATCAATGATTACCTCGTCGTCGGACGTTGTTTCAAAGACCACAGTGCTGTCTTCTATTTTCCGCTGTTTGCCGCAACTGGGAGCGTAATCGGCTGCAATCTTCTCTACACGATCGTCCGCCGCGGTGGCCAGGCCGTGTTGCGGAAACGCTTCAACTTGCAGAGTATCAAACGCGTCGAGCGAGCTTACGAGCGTTTCGGTTTTTTCGCCATCGGCATTCCAGCGATACTGCCGCCGCCGCTGCCTTTCAAGATCTTCGTCGCGACCGCCGGCGCGCTCGAATACCCGCGCTGGAAATTTTTGTTAACAGTGATGATCGCGCGGTCGCTGCGTTATTACGTTGAAGGCATTCTCGCTGTGTACTATGGTCGCCGCGTCCTGCTCTTTATGAAAGATAATGGACTCGTGATCATCAGTATCGTCGCGACGGTTTTGCTAATCGTGGGAGTTATTTACCTCGCGGTTAATTGGCGCAAAACTCCTCCGCCTGAAAGGAATCCTGATTGAAGTCTCCTATTCATTTTTTTACCAAGTGGCTGACCCGTCTTTCTGAATACCTGATCACCTTCGGCGCCTTTGGTCTGTTTGCAGTCGCGCTGCTCGATTCGACGTTTGTGCCGTTGCCGAGCAGTGCTGACGCGCTCATGATTTTGTTGTCGACAACGAATCCGAGTTGGATGGTGCTCTACGCGTTCATGGCGACGGCGGGTTCAGCGATTGGTTGCTGGATTCTTTATCTCATTTCGCGACGTGCGGGTACGCGAGCCCTCAACAAGTTTTCAGAAGCGAAACAGCGACGAGTTAAGCACTGGATCGAACGTTACGACGCTGCGGCCGTGTTGGTGGCAACCCTGTTGCCGCCGCCGTTTCCGTTTAAGTTGTTTGTGATCACGGCGGGCGTGTTTCGGTTTAGTCTGCTGCGATTCATGATCGCGATCATCGTCGGACGCGCGTTCCGGTTTTTGCTTGAAGGTTACTTCGCCGTGCGTTACGGCGCGCAGGCGAAAGAGATACTCGCGAAATATTATCCGTGGATTGGACTCGCGCTCGTGGCGGCG
>DATEWS010000207.1:0-4403 GCA_035257785.1 Pyrinomonadaceae bacterium | reverse complement strand
TTGAACCCCTTACGCGAACAACTTATCAGAACGGCACCGGCAAGAAGCCGCTGCAACTCTTCTCACATTCCGATCAGGTCGGATTGTTTCAAACAGCAATCGCAAACAACGTGAGTCAAACCGGCTGGGGCGGCAGGTTAGCGGACAAGACAACGGGACTGAATGGTTCAGCGACGTTTCCGAGTAACGTTTCGATTGCCGGTATCAACCTGCTGCTGACCGGCGCTGACACACGACAGCTTGCCGTCGCCGATTCGGGTACTTCGTTGGCTAATGTGCTGCAACTCAACATGTCCGGCACTTCCGCCGAACAGGCGTCGCGACTCGTTTCGTTCAACGAGCTGCGCGGGCTCGACAACCAGTTCAAACTCGTCAAAGCCGCGAGCGATATACGCTCAAGCTCGATCCAAACTGACATCGCGCTGAGCAGTGTTAACCCAACGCTGACGACTGTCTTTCCGTCAACATCCATCGGCCGCCAACTAAAACAAGTAGCACTATTGATCAAGGCCTGCACCGACCCGACGGCAGGAATAAACATGAAGCGCCAGATCTTCTTTACGCAGATTGGAGGCTTTGATACACACTCGGCGGAGATCGGTGGGCAAGCGAGTTTGTTGACGCAGGTTAGTCAGGCAATCCAGGCTTTTTATGCCGCGACAGTCGAACTCAATGTTCAGGACAACGTGACGACCTTTACTATGTCCGACTTCGGACGTACGTTGCAGCCGGCGGGCACCGGCGTCAGTGCCGTCGGCACCGACCACGCCTGGGGAAATCATCAACTAATCGTTGGCGGATCGGTGCTCGGTCATACGCTTTACGGTACTTATCCGACTTTGGCGTTGGGTGGACCAGACGACACGGATGGTGGTTCGAATCCGCGCGGTCGCTGGATACCAACAACTTCCGTTGAACAGTACGCCGCAACGCTGGCGCTGTGGTATGGCTTGTCTACTGCCGATCTGGCGGCGGTGTTTCCACTTATTGGCCGCTTCGCTACGTCGAACCTGGGATTCCTCGGCTAGTTAAAAATGGTCCAACGGATCCGATTTATCCTCTTGCCGGCTTTGCTCGCTGCGTTTGCCGGATTCCTGCTTTCACACAACACCGGCACTCCTCCCGTTCACGCGTTTTCTGCTGGTCCACCCGCGGGTTATACCGGAGCGCCACAGGAGGAGCCTGAAGCGTGCGCCGAGTGTCACGTACCGCCTGATGCGGGCACGGGGAGGATATCGATCACGGCGCCGCAAACGTATGTTCCCGGTCACACGTATCCCATCACCGTTACTCACACGAATGCGGACCCGACCCGACTTCGCTGGGGGTTTGAACTGACTGTTCTCGATAATGCCTCGGACGAAAAGGCAGGTGAGCTTC
This sequence comes from Pyrinomonadaceae bacterium, assembly GCA_035257785.1. Taxonomy (GTDB): domain Bacteria; phylum Acidobacteriota; class Blastocatellia; order Pyrinomonadales; family Pyrinomonadaceae; genus PSRF01. Next base: position 3,023 of record DATEWS010000207.1, on the reverse strand, counting down.
AAGGCACCGATGGGACGACGCAGGTGCTGAACGATGCTGGTCCAGGTTCTGCGCGTCAATACATTGAGCATACGGCAGTGGGAACGTTCATCGGCCAACAGAACATGGCGAGTTGGACGTTCAACTGGACTGCGCCTCCGGAGGATGTTGGTCCAGTCACTTTCTACACCGCCGGTAATCAAGCCAACAACGATGGCAATACCTCCGGCGACTATATTTACAAGACGTTCGTCGTTTCAGCTCCAGCCTCGAGCACACCGGATTTTGTGCTGGACGTCGATCCATCGTCGCGAAATGTTGTGCCGGGTGGAGTGGCCGTTTATACGCTCACCTTAACGCCGTTGGCGGGATTTACCGGGCAGGTGAATCTCACGGCAAGTGGTCTGCCAGGCGGTGTTGCTGCTACGTTCAATCCCGCGTCAATCAACATCACTGATGCCGGATCTAAAACATCATTGCTTTCATTAACAACGGACCTGACCACTCCGGTAAACAATCACAGTATGAATATCAATGCGCAGTCGGGATCTACGACGCACTCGGCGCCGGTGATGTTGAATGTTGTGAGTCCAACGAGTGCTGACTTGTCGGTGACTAAAACCGCATCACCTAATCCAGCACAAGTCGGCGTAACCCTTTCCTATCGCATCACGACGACGAACAACGGGCCGGCCGTCGCCACGAATGTGAGTGTCACAGATACACTGCCTTCAGGGATTACGTTTGGATCGGCGACGACGACGCAGGGAAGTTGTAGCGGCACGAGTACTGTGAATTGCAATCTTGGCACTCTCGCTGTTGGAAGCAGCGCGATTGTCACGATCAACGTCACGCCTTCCGCTGCTGGTCAACTCACCAATTCAGCAACCGTCACCGCTGCCGAAAGCGATTTTGACTCGACTAATAACAGCGCCGGCACCACGACTCTGGTTCAAGCCGCTGCGACCTTGCCAACAGTGTTGAATGACAACCTCACCGTGAGTACCGTGATCGCCGGGCTCGATCAGCCGACAAGCATGACGTTCATTGGGCCAAACGATTTTCTCGTACTGGAAAAAGCGACCGGCAAGGTTCAGCGAATCGTCAACGGCGCGTTGCAATCCACCCCACTCGATCTCGCAGTCAACAATGCTTCCGAGCGAGGGCTGCTCGGAATCGCATTGCATCCGAACTTTTCACAGAATGGTTTTGTTTATCTTTACTGGACCGAAAGCAGCACCGGCGTTGACACCGCAAACATCGATCAGGTGCCGCTCCTGGGAAATCGAGTCGATCGTTACGTCTGGAATGGTTCGACACTCGCATTCGATCGCAACTTGATCAAGTTACGAGCATTGCAACAGGACGCCGGCCAGCCGTCGCGTGGTAATCACAACGGCGGTGTGATTCGCTTCGGTCCTGACGGCAAGCTCTACATCATCTTCGGCGACAATGGCAGGCGAGGCTTCCTGCAAAATCTCAAGACTGGTGGTCCGGTTCCTGACGACCAGTTTGGTGGACCAGAACCTGACAACGCTCATATGACCGGAGTCATTCTGCGATTGAATGATGACGGCTCGACACCTGGCGACAATCCATTCTTCAACGCTAGTACAAACTTAACCGGCGAAGCTGCGCTTAATCTAAAGAAAGTTTTTGCTTACGGAGTGCGCAACAGTTTCGGCATGGACTTCGATCCGTTGAGCGGCGCTCTCTGGACACAGGAGAACGGCGACGATGCGTTCGATGAAATCAATCGTGTCACCGCGGGTTTCAACGGCGGTTGGATTCAGGTGATGGGACCGGTGAGCCGCGTCGATGAGTTTAAGTCGATAGAGACGACTTACGGCGCGGGAAACCTTCAGCAGCTTCGCTGGCCACCGAGCAACACGGCCGCAACGGCGCAGGAAGCGTTGTCGCGAATGTACATGTTGCCGGGAGCGCAGTATATCGATCCGGAATTCAGTTGGAAGTATGCGCTCGCGCCGTCGCCGATTGGTTTCGTGCGTGGCCGAGGGTTGGGTCCGCAGTTTGAAGGAGACTTGTTCGTCGGCGCTTCACGCACCACGCTGCTCAATGGATTCTTGTTCCGCTTCAAGCTGACCGCAGACCGGCAACACTTTTCTTTTACGGATCCGCGACTCGCGGATCGTGTCGCTGACAACGTCGATAAGTTTGATCTGACTGAGAGCGAGAGTCTGCTGATCGGAAAAGATTTCGGCATTACGACTGACATTCAAACCGGACCGAACGGAAACTTGTTTGTCGTGTCGCTTTCAAATGGCGCAGTCTACGAAATCAAGTCGAAACCGACTTTGTTGTTCACTGCGACGTTGACGGGGGCGCAGGAAACTCCACCCAACAACTCCACGGCAAACGGAAGGGCCACGCTGCTTCTCAGTCCTGATGAAAAAACTGCTCGCGTTTCTCTAACCTTTGCTGGTCTTTCAAGTGGACAATCTGATGCTCACATTCACGGACCCGCAGCCGCGGGTGTTAGTGCTCCTGCGATCTTTCCGTTGCCACTGGGCCAGGTAAGTGACTTTTCGATCACGCTCACTGCTGCGCAGGTACAGGATCTCAAGAACGGACTGTTCTACATCAATGTCCACAGTTCTAATTTTCCGACTGGCGAGATCAGAGGACAGTTTGGTTTGTTTTCATCGGCGAGTAGTGTTCAATTTAGCGCGTCGAGTTACGTCGTGAATGAAGGTGGTGGTGATGTGACGGTGACCGTTACTCGAAGCGGTAATACGTCGAGTGCCGTGACGATTAATTACGCGACGAACAACGGAACGGCTGTCGCGCCCGCCGACTATACCAATGCTTCGGGATCGCTTCAGTTCGCGGCGGGAGAGATTGTAAAGGAGTTTGTTGTACCGATAGTTGATGATGCTGCGGTTGAACACAGTGAGACGATAAATCTGGTGTTGAGTGGTCCGGGAGTTGGCGCGTTCGAAGGGAGTCCGTTCACGAGCACCATCTCGATTGTCGATAACGACAAGCCGCTCATTCTGATGGATGAAACGAGCGGAAGAGCCGCC
>DATEWS010000206.1:0-2117 GCA_035257785.1 Pyrinomonadaceae bacterium | reverse complement strand
CAAAGCGAAGTTTGCGCCGAACTGGTGGGAGAGCGAGTACGTCCTCATGTCACAAAACATCGCTGCACCTCCGCGCATCCTGAGCGCTTGCATTCACGCCATCGTGCCCGCTGGTCCATCCTACCTGATCGCTCGACAAATGAGTCGCGCGTGGCGGCGTTTGAAGACCAAAAAAGAAGTCCCCCTTGCCTTGACACACAGAGTTTCCGTTATCGAGTGCAAGGGGAAAAATGAAAGTTGATCCTGCCCGCCAAGACCATTACGAAACACAGTTTGTCACTGTAGATGGAATGATGCTGAGTTACGTCAGCGCCGGATCCGGTCGACCAGTAGTTCTGATTCACGGCAACCCGGGTTCATATCAGGACTACATGTTGGGAGTAGTCGAGAGACTGGCTGAGTCGTATCACGTGCTTGCCTTCGATCGCCCCGGACACGGCTACAGCGAGCGTCATGATTCTGTTCAGACTACTGTTGAGGTCCAGGCGCGCATTATTCGTGATGCTCTGCAAAAAATCGGCATCGAGAAACCTGTGCTGGTAGGACACTCCTGGGGCGGTTCGCTGGTGCTGGCGGCGGCAGTTGCGTATGGCAAGGAGTTTTCCGGAATTGTTTTACTCGCGCCGGCAGCGTATCCGAGTCTTCGTGTTGAATGGTGGTCGCTTCTGCCTCATTTTCCCGTAATTGGAAAGTTTGTTGTCAACACGCTGACGCCGTTTCTCGGCCGTGCTTTTGTGAGGAAGAATTTAAAGCAGGCTTACGAACCTCAGGACATGCAACATGATTACGCGGAGCAGTCAGCGGAGATGTGGATGCGACCGAAACAGATCAGGGCATGTGCTTACGACGAAAGAACTCTCGGTGCAAGTCTCAAAGTTTTGAGCCAGCACTATTACAACATAGAGATCCCGGTAGTGATCGTTACCGGATCTGCCGATCGTTTGCTCGACCCAAACGAGCATGCTTACCCGCTTCAGAAAGCAATCAGGAATTCAACCCTCATCGTGTTACAGGACACTGGCCACCAGCTTCCGCAAACCAAACCTGATGATGTTATTTTAGCTATTGATGCCGCATGGGCGGCGGCATCAGCAGAAAAGAGTAAAGCTGCTACCGGGTGATCTTTAATCTACGGCGATGCCCAGACGATCGGCGCACTTGAATAGTGACAGGCCAAGGACGCAGGCGATCACGAGATTGAAGTAGAACCCGAACGTCGCGCTGATAAAGTTGCCGACCAGATTTCCCATGAAGGGTAGTGTGAGAGGCGAGGTGATGATCGAAATTATCATTCCCACTACAAACGCAGCGAGTTGGACCAACAACACCATTCCGAATCCTTTGAAGTAAGTCGCTCCCATTCGTCGTATCGTGTCTAACCCGACGAGGGGATTCAACACTGAACCAAGACTCTGCGTGTAGCCGGCAACGGTGAGTGCCATCGGATAATAGAACACCGCCCACCCGATCAAGAGCAGAAACAGTAGACCTAATCCAATCCCGGCGCCAAGGTAAGGCAGCAAGTATCTCGCAACACCCGCGGGGTCATTCGCTTCGTTCTTGGACTGTTCAGCTTCGCGCGCCATTTGCGCGCCCGGTCGCAGTCCCTGGAGCTTTTGATTTTCTGCCTCGAGTTTGGCCGGATCCGCATTAGGATCCACAAGCACAGACACGTCTGGTGCATTCGACTGGGCAACTTGATCTGAACCGCCATGAAGCGGCGAAGTATTCACACCGCCACTCAACACGCCGAAGATCAATGCAACCACGAGTGCAATGACCGGTCCCCAACTAACGATCATGATGCCCAGTCCGAGGAAAATGGGAACAACCAGATCGTCCCAAAGTGAAAACGCGCTGAAGTCCGGCATGAAGCTGCGATTCAGTCGTCCCCACGCAACCTGGCTGATGACGTGCGAGATGCATCCGAACATGAGCATCCACGCCACCAAACTGCCACGAAAGCCGGCCATCAAGAGAACCGCGTAGATCAATGCTCCAGTGAATAACGCAGTCTTGTGTTGTAACGGATAACGAATGGCGCGAACGAAGTCTTCCATTCCGAAACCGGAACTTTGAAACTTTATTCGTGCGGCCTTTTCTGTTACGGCTCCATA
>DATEWS010000205.1:0-12849 GCA_035257785.1 Pyrinomonadaceae bacterium | reverse complement strand
TGCGTAGTAGTAACGACCCTCAACATACGTTCGCGGAATAATATTTCCAAGATCGCGACCGACATTTATTCCAATTTGCAATTCACGAAGATCTCTACCAACGGCTGTGTGACCACGGGTTTCATAATGGTGTGTGGGTACCACGGTGGCAATAAAAGGCGTAACCACGAGCTGACTGTTTGCCAACACGTTATAGCGAATACCAATGCGCAGATCCTGAAAGGTAGGATGATAGAAACCGGTATCTGGTGGACCGTGAGGCACAGGTCCGACAAAACCTTCATATTTCGAAGTCACATGCGTAATTTCAGTGTCCAGGGCAAGTTTATTGGTAAGACCGTATTCAAGCGTCGTTATAACTGTGTGGGTACGAATCGGTCCGGCATCAAATCTTTTGCCGGTGTAATCAAAATGGTCACGAACGTAGAGGTTCTCATAAGTGGTTGTGACCTGTCCTTCACCCTGCAATGGTACCCAAGCTTGTGCGTTTGCGACCTTGAGCGGCGCAATCGCAATGGCAAAGGCACACCCGATCAGGGTTGAACGAACCAATCTCCGACTCATTGTGATCGACCTTAGCCGAGAGTGTTCAGCTTCTTCGTGACTGCGAATCCATTACTTTCGCGACCGCAATCACAAAATCCAAGCCGTCTTTAGGATTCTTCACGATGACTTTGTATTGTTTCGCAGCCGCCTTCGCTTCAGCATCAGGCTGCTTGAACAACACTGGTACAACGCGCGTGTTTGGAGTGAAAGATTCGACCTGCTTTTGCAGGTCGGGCGCTTCCGCGAGATTCGTCAAGACGAGATCGTAGTGAGCAATTCTCAGGTTATTTTTGATACTCGCTACGTCGTCCAGCGAAGTGGCTTTGTGGCCGACCTTGTTTAAGAAGTCTCTGAGTTCAGCCGCTTTACCCGCAGGCAGTGCGGCTGAGTGAATCAGAATCGTCGAAGGGTGTTTTGCGATCTGGGTCTGGTAGTACCTGAGTCCAGTTTTGACCCGCATCGTCTTATCACCACAGCCATTCGCAAGCGGCACAGGTGACAAACCAATGAAGGCTGCGATCAGAACAAAACTGAGTTTTCGCATCTTTGCTCCCTTCGAACGATTAGCCGAGGTTCAGTTGCTTGAGAGTTCGGCCGTATCCTACGCCCCGTTTGCACAAAGAGCAATGTAGCCGCCGGCGGCTCCGTTGGCTAGCAGGGATACTTTCGCTCCGACTCTAACGCGAGAAACGGTAAGAGAGTCTCTAACGACATATGAGTTTTGTAGAAGATTCGTTTCGCGGTCTGAGCACGTGAAAGAACTCGCTTCAGGGATTCTTACTCATCGCTCTTCGTAACCAGGCCTTAGCTAGTGTCCAATCGTGCATGACAGTACCTGGAGAAACTCCGAGCGCCTCCGCGGTTTCCTCAATGCTCAGGCCACCGAAGAACTTCAGCTCTACAACCTTACTTTTCCGATAGTCAACTTGCGCCAACTGGGTGAGAGCATCATCTAACAACACAACGTCTGCGCTTCGTTGCTTAGCAGCGAGCAGCTCCTCATTCAGGGACACTTGCACCTGATTGCCTCCACGCTTTGCAAACTGGCGTTTGCGGGCGTAGTCGACCAGGATACGTCGCATCATTTGCGCAGCAATGCCGAAGAAGTGGGCTCTGTTTTGCCAGTGCATATCTCGCTGATCCACCAGCCGGAGAAATGCTTCATTTACTAGTGCAGAGGTTTGCAACGTGTGGCCAGGTCGTTCCTTCTTTATGTGTCGGTGTGCGAGTCGGTGAAGTTCTGCATAAACGAGGGGCATTAACTGATCGCGCGCTGTCTGATCACCATTGCCCCAGGCGACTAGCAATTGGGTTACGTCGTTCGTGGATGCAGTCATCGTTATTCGGATTGCATATTGTACGCGCCACAATGAGTGCTGAACATCTTTTTGATTGAGGGCGAGTCCAACCTCGCTTTGACAGGCCGGAAATTACAACTCTTGAGCGCGGCAAAAAATCTCGTGCCGGCGTTAGAGACTTCTCGTTCTGTCCTCGCGTTAGGGATAGAAGAAATTTGACTCCCGTACTTGTTTAGTCCGGGAAACTGAAACGAACTTGAGCGGGCGTGGCGTTCACACGCGCTCTGCAAAATGGTGTCTCACGCTTGGCGCACTGTCTCTGATTCTTCCTAAGAGCGACGCTGAGTTTCTATCGCTTATCCCGGATGCAGCGATAACACCGAGATCTATTCGCATCCTGATGACAACTTGGAGGCCATATGAATCGAAGAATCTTTACCATCACGTGTTGTATCGCTGTTTTGACTCTAGCGTTGGCTGCAACAGTTTCATCGCAAAGTAACGACAGCGGGAATGTCAAAACCTCGATTGGTTCAGTACACTCTCTAGCCAGCGGTGCAGTTATTCCCGCCGCAGGCGCTTCATTGTCCAGAAACAACGATGGCGTTTTCGGAACAATTTCATCGTCTGGTCTAACTCCCGGACATGTAGTAACGTTCTGGTGGGCAATTTATAATAACCCTGAGTTTTGCGCTAACACTGCCTGTGCGCCGCCGGACCTCAACAATCCGGCCGTGAATGGGTCCTTGCAATACGGCGGGGGCACGCTGGCGGATGTCGGGGGTAGAGTTAACTTCAGCGGCTATTTGGCAGTAGGTGATAACACCGGGTTCTACCTCAACCCGATGTTCCCCAATATGCCGAATCCGTCACCTGGCATCGTCTCGGCTAAGAAAGCACAGATTCACCTCGCGCTTCGGAGTCACGGTTTTCCGAATGTGGATCCCGCGATTTTCCAACAGCAGTTGAACTCCTTCCCAGGTGGTTGTTCCGTTGCTGCGCCTCCGTGCGCCACGCTTCAAGCGGCTCCGTTTTTCCCATGAGTCGAGGAATACCAAATGGTCAAATTGAAAAAGGATGCGAACATTTCAGTCTGAACGCGATCATTCACAGTTCCCTGCGGCGTTTGTTACCGCAGCGCCGCAGGGTCGCTCGCCAGCTTCTAAGGAAACGTACACTCAGGCACACAGAAACGGAGATTTATCATGCCTACTAAACCCGAAGATCCAAAGCAAGCCAATACTGCAACGGCCAAAGTAAGCAGAAGAACCTTTGTAAAGAGTGCCGCCACCATCGGTATCGCGGTTGCAACTGTTCCCGTTCAACCTCTGCTCAGCGGAAAAGAGTTTGTGGCCGAGGCATCCGTCATCGACTACAACTCTTCCAATCGCTCAAACTCGAGCTTCAATTACCGGAAGAGCGTGGCCCAGGCCCAGAAGATAAACGTTGGCGAACAAGCCGATAATCGTGATAGCGCGCGATTCACCGATTTCAGTTGCAGCTATAGCAAAGCTCTTTTACATGACGCTCTCGGCGTGCCGAACGCTGCCGCGATGCTCAGTTTAAAAAATGCTCTCAGGACCGGCGACCACTCCGACTTCGAAAACATCGTGGTGGGCACAACAGGCGGCGGGGCAAACTCGAAGTTGAATGGCCCGCAAGTCGCGCTTGCGTTTGACTTGGAAGGGCTCGACTCACATGCGACCGTCATTCCACCGGCCCCAAGAATTGATAGCGCTCAGACGGCTGCTGAAGCAGTTGAGCACTATTGGGGCTCGCTTCTAGCCGATGTGCCGTTTACCGAATATTCCACTAACGCGTTGGTGGGCCAGGCTGTGGCGGACATGAATAACATGTCTTTTCTTAGTAGCCCTGGCAATAATCAGTTTCCATATCCGGTTACCCGACAGAATCTGTTTCGCGGACAGTTTGTTCCAGGCGATGGTAACGTACAGGGACCGTACATCTCGCAGTTCATGGTCCAACCGACGTTTTTTGGCGCTCAGCCGCTGAGTCAGCAGTACCAGACGTTTCTGCCCGAGGGTGCCGGCGGCAGCAATTTCATGACTTCGGTCAGCGAGTACCAACTGGTCCAGAACGGCGGAGATTCGGGACGTCAATTGGCTTTTGATCCCACACTACGTTATATCCGGAATGGTCGAGACCTCGCCGCATATACTCACGTGGATGTGCTGTATCAAGCATACTTCGTCGCGTTCCTTGTCTTAGACGGAATCGGAGCGCGCCCGAATCAGGGTAACCCCTATATCGGTTCTCCAACTGAAAAGGCCTTCGCCACTCTCGGTGGGCCAGATGCGGCGGCGACAATTGGTGAAATGGCCACGCGCGCCCTCAAAGCCGCCTGGTATCACAAGTGGATCAAGGACCTGCGGCTGCGACCTGAAGAGTATGGAGGTCTGGTACAGGCACGAAAGACCGGCAGTAGCCCAATGCCCCAGGCAGCAACAGCGCTTCATAACGATGTATTGAATTCGGCGGCGATGCCGCTCACATTCGCAAAGTACGGCAGCTATTTGTTGCCACAACAATTCCCAGAAGGATCGCCGACGCACCCTTGCTACCCCACTGGACACGGCTGCGTGGCCGGCGCGTGCATCACCGCTTTGAAATTCTTCTTTGATGGTGGACAGAAGATTCGGCCGCTGCTCACAGGCGCCGGGCGCGACGTTTATGTACCCAGCACGGACGGACTCTCGCTCAACACCCATACTGGCGCTGACAGAAACACCCTGGACGTCAACGGAGAGTTGAATAAGTTGGCCTACAACGTCTCATTTGGTCACGGGATTCACGCCGGCATACACTTTCGCAGCTCGACTTACTGGTCGATCCTACTGGGCGAACAGGTGGCGCTTAGCGTCTTGCGCGATCGGGCCGCGTCTTACAATGAGCCGTTCACTATCAACATCACGAAATTCGATGGCACTACGGCAACCATTACCAATCAATAACAGCGCGGCCACCGAATCCGTGGGAAATTTGTGACGTGAATGGCGGCAATCAGGTGTGAATGGGTGTCACTAGATGTACTCCGAAGCGGCTGCAACCTGTGAAAAATGTTAATAGATCGTAAGAGCCGCGACAGGATGGAATCGGCTAACCGCTCTTTTAACCAGTGGGTCGCAGGTTCGAGTCCTGCTCGGCTCAAATTCCCATGCTACGATCTAGCGAATCTTCGCACCTCGGACCAATAACGAGGTGGGATTAATAGTGTGTGGGTTAGGGATTGGAGAGTGCCGGTGCCGATGATCGCGTAGGTTCGGGCCAAGCCGGAGATGAGAGGGTTTGGGGTGAGATGGAGGAGCTCGCGCACCTCGGCGGGTACGAGTAAAGCTTGAACTTCAAGCAACAAAAAATACCGCCAGGATCCTAAATGTTTGCGGTATGACTGGTACAGCATGGCGCTGTGTTTGCTGTACGCCAGATCGCGGATGAGATGGCGGTGTCGATCGAGCTGCCAGTCCGCATACGTTTTAGGTAACTCGGGAATATGTAACGCCTCACCGATCCGCAGAAACACTTCAAACAAATCACTCTTCTGACGCGGCGACAGCGGTTTGTAGATCAGCGCGTAGGCCCGCTCGGAGTAGTCGATCAACATGTAGAGCACATCGCGGTAAGCCCAGTCAGGTATGGTTTGCCGGCGCTGAGACTCGACGGATGCATGTTGCGCGTTGATTCGGTCGAGAGTGCGCCGCGCTTTCTGTTCATCGACGAACACGATCTCCTGCGCGTAACGAACAGTCGCGAAGAGCCGGCCGATCGGGTCGCGTGGGATTTCACCAGTAAAGAAAAGCCAATCGACGGCGCGGTTAAGCGCGAACTCGGCGGCTGAACCCGCGAAGATGAGCAGCACAAGATCCGGATCGCCCCAGATCGTGCGCACGATCGAACGACGATCAACAAAATCGCGGGCTATCGATGTTATTGAAGCGCTTTCCATGATGAATCAACATAAGGGCGGCCACGGAGGGCCGCCCATCTATTAACGAACTACATTGCGCGACGCCTTTAATTATTGCTATTGGCGCCGCAGCCATGATCGCACTCAATAGTGGGATCAGTATTCCCGGCCAGTGGTCCAGAGCCTGCGCGCCCGGGATGGTCCGGAATCGTGATCTTCGCGGTCCCGACGTTGTCGCTGTAGTTGGTCTCAGGCAATTGATGACAGAAACCCTTCGAATCGACGTTCGGGCAAGCCTCCCCGGCCTGCGCCACAAACGGCGGATTCACTGTGATACGAATGATGTAATCGCCCGGCGGCACGACGGCCTGACCATCGCCACCATCCAAAACAAAGTATTGTCCAGCGAGAGTGAAGCGATACGTATCTGCCCAACCCGCAGTGATGCCCTGGTTGCCGGGAATACCGACCGCACCGCAGTTGCGGAATTTGCCGTCACGAGGCGGCACACCACCAACCGGAACCGGATTCGGATCGGTATCGAGCATGCAGAAGCCGCGCTTTGCAGCACGCCAAACCTGACCAGTGCGCGGATCGACCAACTCATAAAGTGCGTAGTGTCTGAAGTGATAATGATTGTGGCAGGAAGCGAACTCGAAGAGTCCATCGTCAGCTGCAACGTGGTCGTTCGGATCACCGACGAAGATATCCTGGTTTCCAGTGTTCGGCGTCATGACAGTAAAGCGAACTAACTTTCGCAGACCGGGAGTGACTTCACCTTCAATCGCGCTACAGGCAGTCGCCGAAATCTTTTCATTGCGGACTACCCATTGCGAACCGAGAACGTCTTCACGAACGGAAAGGTTTGGGCCATTGGGTGGAGTCGCTTTACTCGTGGGGGCTGAAGTCAGCCAGGTGATACACGCCGCGACACACAACGCCACGAGGACGAGTAAGGAACGGGTTTTCGACATAGTGTCTCCTTTATAGGGTAAGGGTTAAATCCAGACCGGCAGAGAGCCAGCGGACGGGTTCTGAGGCAAGTCTGGAATGGACTGCAAGTGTCAGGAAACTTGCTTTTGATTTTGGGGGATTACGAGAAACTCTCCTACTCCACGGTGGCGCGAGACTACGCCTTCAACCGAAGGCAAGTCAAGCCACTCTGCGCTCTCTGCGGACCTCGGCGTGCTCTGCGTTAATGATCAATTTTAACGCAGAGAACCCGGAGATTCGCTGAGATTATTTCGATCTTAACGTGAGTAAGACTATCTCCGGTGTGACGCCGAAACGAACCGGCATGATGCTGGTGCCGATTCCAGTCGTTACAAACAGGTGATGATTGTTTTCAAAAACGTGACCGCGCTCGTAGCGCTCGCCATAATCAGATGCTTCCACAACCGAGCCGATGAAAGGAAACCTGACCTGCCCGCCGTGCGTGTGGCCCGCCAGCAGGAGCGGCACACGTTCCGGCAGATTCGGAAAGATGTCAGGGTTGTGAGTCAACGCGATCATCGTTTGTCCTTCCGGAACTTTGGCGATTGTCTGTTCGATCCGTTGTGGGCGAGTCCAAAGATCGGCGAGACCAACCAGCCACAGCGAAACACCGCGAGCATTAAGCTGCAACACTTCATTCTCGAGAACCTTGATGCCATTCTGCTCCAGTGCTGCACGCACTTTACCGCCGCTGTACCACGCATCGTGATTGCCAAGCACTGAGTAAGTACCAAGCGGCGCGTTAAAGTTTTTCAGCACTGCAGCGAAAACTTCCGGCTCGACGCGACGACTGGTCCAACCATTACTGGACATGTAGTCGCCGAGTATCACAATTAGTTCCGGGTGAAGCGCGTTTGTGCGATCGACTATCGTGTGCAGCTTCTTGTCGTTGATGAACGATCCACCGGCGTGAATGTCGGAAATGACGGCTATCTTGAGACCGTCCAGTTCGCGCGGCCAGTTATTAATCCGGATCGACTCCTCACGGACGATCAGCCGGTTAGGCTCAATGAAGAACCCCCAGAATGCGAGTAAGGCGAGCAGCAATATGATGGCATCAACCGCAACCCGAAATCGTTTGGGCCAAACTGGAGTGCGACCCCATTCAGGTGGGCCTGGCGGGCGCCTTACTTCCCTCACGAGAAACAACAGCAATCCAAGTAAGACAGAAGCGGCGGCGACAAAGGCTATGGTCATGTTATCTTATGGCGCAAATTCTACCGGACGGAAACACACAATGAAAATTAGGCTCCCCATTCTGCTACTGCTCGCTTGTTGTACGTCATTTGCGATCGACGCGTTCGCCCAAACTCCGGATCGACAGTTCATCCGCACCGATGCGCGCATCGTAGCGTTGACTCACGTGCGCGTCATTGACGGCACGGGCGACGCCGCCAAAGACGATCAGACCATCGTCATCAGCGACGGAAAGATTCAATCAGTCGAGCCGAGTGCGACGGCGAAGATACCAGCGAACGCCCAGACAATCGATCTTAACGGTTACACCGTGCTGCCGGGCCTGGTGGGAATGCACAACCACATGTTCTTTCCGATGGGCGGCTCGCCTCCCATGTACTCAAACATGGGGATCAGTTTTCCGCGCCTGTATCTCGCGCTTGGCGTCACCACCATTCGCACGACTGGAAGTGTTCAGCCTTACGCAGATCTCGAAATCAAGAAACTGATCGATGCCGGACGCATGATTGGACCAAAGATGCACATCACGGCGCCGTATCTTGAAGGCAAAGGTTCGTTCACCCCCGTAATGCACACGTTGACGGGCGCAGACGACGCGCGGCGCATGGTCAGCTACTGGGCAGATCTCGGCGCTACTTCGTTCAAAGCGTACATGAACATTACGCGTGACGAGTTGCGCGCCGCAGTTGAGGAGGCACACAAACGCGGACTGAAAGTCACGGGCCATCTCTGTTCGATTGGTTACAAGGAAGCGGCCGAGATCGGCATCGACGATCTCGAGCACGGACTGTTTGCGGATTCGGAGTTTGTTACTAACAAGCAACCCGATCAATGCCCGCAGGGTACTCAAGCCAGTCTGCGACAACTCGACCTCAATGGCGCTGCGGCGCAAGAGACGATTCGAACGCTCGTTGCGAAGAATGTAGCGATCACTTCGACGCTGCCGGTGTTCGAAGCTGCTGGCGCGCCGTTGGCCCAATCGGGCATCGGCGCGAGTAGCGCATTGCTGAATCCGCGTGTGCTGAATGTGATGTCGACTGACGCTCGTGTGCGTTACCTGCAAGCGCGTGCGCGCGTTTCGTCGGAGTCGAATTTTATAGCGCTGTTTCGCAAAGCGATGGATTTTGAGCGCGCGTTTGTTAAAGCGGGCGGGCTACTCATTGCGGGTCTCGATCCGACTGGCAACGGCGGCATCGTCGCGGGTTTTGGTGATCTACGAGAGGTTGAACTGCTGGTTGAGGCCGGCTTCTCACCGCTCGAAGCGATCAAGATCGCTTCACTCAACGGCGCAAAGTTTCTCGGTGAAGACGCTCGCATCGGCTCGATTGCCCCCGGAAAACAAGCTGACCTAATGGTCGTCAAGGGAAACCCGGCGACAACGATCAGCGACATCGAGAACGTCGAGATCGTTTTCAAAGATGGCGTCGGCTACGATTCGGAAAAGCTGATCCAATCGGTCCAGGGCCTCGTCGGCATTCGTTGATAGGAGGATTCAAGCAACATAAAACAGGGGCTTGCCCCGCTAACTGAATCCCCTGATCACCGCGGGCAAGCCCCTCTTCCGGACTGGTGTTATTCTTATGTGCCTTTTTGTGGCTGAAAGAAACTAACGCTGGCGTTTTCGTCTGTAAAGCAATGCGCCGCCACCCAAAGCCAGCAGGGCGACGCTACCACCACCTGCAAACACGAACCACATCGGAATCCCACCTGCCACCATCATTATTTGATTCGAATCCGTGGGCCGCGGTCGTGCGCTCTCCTGGTATGCCTGCGCCTCAGCGTTAGCGAGCGCGGCCTCTAAACGCAAGCGACCGGTTTCGAGCGTTTGCAATTGGGCCAACACGCCATCTCTTTCGATCGACAACTGGCGCCGGCGCTGCTCGCGCAATTCCTCAGGCCGGGTTGAGCCAACTCCCGCCAGCGAGCGCTCGATGTTTTCAGGCTTAATGGCCTCGTCCAATTGGGCCAGTCTCGTCCGCATGGCGTCTTCCTTGCCCTGCAGCTCGAGCAACTGTGCTTTGTATTTATCGACCTGTTCCGCAGCGCTCGTTGGCTCCTGCGCGGATACACTCACGCCCAGCGCCAACAGGAACAACAGCATTAAACTCAGATTCAGTTTCATAACCTCACCCACACAAATAGTAACGCGCAAAAGTGGGGCAGGAGAAGGCCGTTGCACCGATTACACAGATTTAGGACAGATTTATCAAACGCGTTTGCCGTGGCTACGGTCTCAAGCGAATGCGTGCGAGGATGTCAGTGAATTGGCGTTTCGAGCGGAGCTTCGCGAAAACGGGATCGACTTTGAGGTTCATTAACCAGATGTCGCGTCCTTCGACTGCAACTTCCAACCACTTGAACGCCTCTTCGTCATTACCCAATCCCGCATAGATCGCGGCAACCGTGTAAGGCGACACATAGCGTTGACCTTCTATCTGCTGCAAATCACTAAGCACCTGTTTTGCTTCGGCAGTCTTGCCTGACGCAGCGTACGCGTGCCCGAGGAGCGCATGCATGAGCGGACTACCCGAAAGCTTCACGCCAGTTTGGAACTCCCCGATCGCCTCCGGATACATTCCCTTCGCTTCATAGGCCAAACCCAGATAACGACGGGCGGGGAACGAACTCGGATCGAGTTCGAGGATCTTTCGACACTGCTCGATTGCTTTGTCGTTTTGTCCTGACAGGTAATAGATCCAACCAAGATGCGAACTGGCAACGAACGATAACGGCTCGAGTTCTTCAGTTCGTTTCGCTTCCGCAATTGCTTCGTCAAAACGTTCTACTGCTACGAGGTAAGAACTGTACCACTGGTGCGCGGGCGCGTATGCGGGCTTGAGTTTGATCGCTTCCTGAAACTCACGCTCGGTCGCAGTGCGATCCCAATCCCAGCGAAACTTGATAAACGCCATCGACGAGTGAGCTTCGGCTGAGTTCTCATCGATTTCGAGCGCTTTGGTCGCCGCTTCCTTCGCTTTTGGAAAACCTTCCTTTGGTTCGAGCCGGCCGTAAACAACGAGCATGTTGTAACAATCAGCAAGGCCCGCGTAAGCCTCGCCGTAATTCGGATCGATCGCGATGGCCTGGTTGAAATAGTCGATCGCCTGTTGGAGTGCGTCGCCCGTTCGTTTGTTCCACGCGTTGCGGCCTTTTAAATAAAGGCCATACGCTTCGAGTTGTTTCTTCTCTTCGACGTTCAACTTCAAACGCAGGTTCTCGAAGATGTCGCGCGAAATGTCGTCCTGGACGAGAAGGACGTCTGAAAGTTTGTGATCGTAGTGCTGGCCCCAGAGTTGAGCGACGTTATCCACGTCGATCAGATCCGCCTGGATAGTGATGATATCGCCATGGCGCCGCAGTTTTCCTGTTACCACCGCCCGCACGTTCAACTCCTGACCAACTTTGCGCGGATCGAGCTCTTTGCCCTTATAACCAGCGACGACTCCCCGCGGCACCACGCGCAATTGCGGCAGCTTCGAAAGACTGTTAATCAAGCTCTCCGCGATCTTGTCATTAATATATTCAGCATCCGGATCGGACGATTCATCGACAAATGGAAGGACCGCGATCGACTGAATCGCCGGTCCTCCAGGCTTGCCGGAACTCGTAAAGTAAACGACAGCAATGATGCTGACGACCACGAGACCTGCGACAACCGCGAAAATCGGAGTTCGCCTGGTCGCAGCAGGTTGACTAACGGTGTTGGGAATTGAGACGACTGATTCTCCAGGTTCCGGAACGTCCCCATTTCCATTAGCCGGTCTCGTGTCCGCGACAAACCGGTAGCCGCGTCGCGGCACAGTCTCAATAAACTGCACGCCGCCCGGAGTTTCACCCAGCGCCTTGCGCAAGAGCGAGATGTTTTGAGTGAGATTTCCCTCTTCGACAAATGTGTTTGGCCAGACTCGTTTCATCAGATCGTCCTTCGAGACGACCTGCCCGCCGTGCTCAACGAGCGTTACGAGAATGTCGAAGACTTTCGGAGTGAGTGGAACCAGTTCACCTTCACGCAGCAGGACGCGTTCCGCGACTTTGAGGCGGAAACGACCGAATTCGTAGCTGTGATTGTCCTGCTGATCCATTAAAAACCGGCTTTGAGAAATATCTTTGAGAAAATCTTGAGTGCCGCCTGAGGACTTGCCGCCTCCACAGACGTAAGATTCAGCCCTCAGGAAAGCGCTAAAAACAAGTTTGATAATACAAGTTGTTAGGCGGAATGATTGTAATGCAAGCATTCCTTCCGCGCCAAAGAGAATTCAAGCGAGGATCTCCCCATGATCAACGGAAAAAAGAACTCCGAATTCGTCGAAACCTCAGTGATCTATCTCTTGAGTGCAGCCGTAGCCGTGGGCGCTTTCGCGCTCGTGTGGCTAGTTTCGCTGCTGCTGGGATCTGGCCAATCGTGAACTTCTGATGAATAGCCAGGCGCTGGCGGCGCTCGCGAGCGCCAGTGCTGCCGACGTGAACATGATTATCCGGAACCCACGTATAAATGCCGCCGCCACCGCAGCCTTCAATTGCTCCCGCGTCGCTGAATCAATTTCAGACGGTACCTCGACAGCCGCCAACTTCATGCGCTCCTCGTAAATCGAATGTCTCACACGATCGTCCAGTTGCAACTCGTTCATTCGGCTCGCGAGAGTTTCGCTGAACGTGTGCAACATCATCACCCCGAACACGGCAATAGCCAGCAATCCAGCCGTGCGCGATACCGCGTTATTAATTCCTGATGCCACACCAGCCTGTTCCTCACCAACAGCGCTCATCACGGTCGTCGTTAACGGAGCGACAACGATCGTCATCCCGAGTCCGAGCACAATCACGGCGGGAAAGAAACTGGTCCAATAGTTTCCACTGATCGAGGGAACGGCGTAGAGCGCAAACCCAGCC
>DATEWS010000204.1:0-13825 GCA_035257785.1 Pyrinomonadaceae bacterium | reverse complement strand
GTCGTTCTTCACGTCTGACGATGGCAAGCATGGTCGCGAGCCGTTGTGGGATTGTGTGGAAGCGAAGAAGTATCTCGCGTCGCTTGGTTATGTTGATGAAACGAAGATCGGCATCGCCGGCGGATCTTATGGTGGCTACATGGTGCTCGCCGCGCTCGCTTTCAAGCCGCAGGAGTTCGCGGTGGGCGTGGATCTGTTTGGTGTTTCAAACTGGGTGCGGACGTTGCAATCGATTCCGCCGTATTGGGAATCATTCCGCAAGTCGCTCTACAAGGAGATTGGCGATCCGAATACGGACCTTGAGAACCTGCGCGCGATATCGCCGCTATTTCACGCCGACAAGATCGTTAAGCCGTTGATCGTCTTGCAGGGCGCAAACGATCCGCGCGTGATCAAGCCGGAGTCAGACGAGATAGTCGACAATATCAAGAAGCGCAGCGGTGTGGTCGAATATGTTTTGTTTGATAACGAAGGCCACGGGTTCACCAAGAAGGCGAACGAGGTTCGTGCGTACAAGGCGATTCTCGATTTTCTCGATAAGTATTTGAAGAACGGCAGCGCCGTTAGTAGCAACTAGAATTTAGCCACAACAAGGCACATAAGGCACAAAAGTGAAATCTTCTTTGTGCCTTATGTGCCTTTTTGTGGCTAAGTAGGTCAGTTAATCTTGATGAATGCTTCGTTGCTCGATGGGCCTCGTAGAGTGACCTTCACGAACAGATCTCTGGGGGCGCCGATTACGTTGTCTGGCAATCGGACCACGACCTGCGTGACGTCATCGACTCCAATCGCAGGCGTGAAAGCCTCGACTGGCAAATCGTAGGTTCTTCCTTCATCGTCCCGCGCCACGACTGTCAACGACGCCGGCGTGTCGCTCGGCAGCAATCCCAGGCGCCATACGAACAGCGACACTCGTCTGCGTTGATCGTTGCCACTCATGTTGAACTCTGAGAGCAGCGTAAACGGATCGCGCGTGAGATTCACGAGGTCGAGCGCGAGCGCGTGAGTGGTAAGGTCTTCAGTGAGCAGCACCGGCGCATCATCATTGCCGATCGTCAGCGTGGCCGTCGGCTGCGTCCCCAGCGAACCAGTCCCACCAGCATCACTCAACGTAAGATTGATCGTCTCGTCATCTTCATTCAATCCGTCGTTGCAGATGGTGACGGTAAACTGCCTTACGCTGGTATCGCCGTTGTTCCATGTGAACGTGCCTGACGCAGGAATGTAATCGACACCGGAACTGCACGTTGCGCCTCCAGTCGCGGTGCCGTTTGATGTCGCAAAGTTGACGGTTGCTGTTCCAGCGCTACCGCCTCCGCGCAACACGGTGATCGTGGCAGTGCCGCCAGTCTCATTCACGCCATACGTCGCGGTGTTGAACGAGAACTTGCCGCCCGACTGCACCTGAATACTCAAATTCGTCGTAGCGGTCTTCGCGCCGCCAGAGCCGTTGTGTCCCTGGTCGTCTGAGACAATTTGCAGGTTCGCAAATCCGCTGAACCCGTTATCAGGCTTGTAAGTCAAGCCATTCAGAGACGTGTTGATTGTAGCGATTGGTCCAGTGAACGTCAGCGCGGCATCGTCAACGCCATCACCTGATTCAAACGAGAGTCCCGCAGTTGAAGCAAGACTAAGCGTACCCTGAGTTGCCGTCAGGCTGACGCGAATCGGATCGCTTCCGGCGTCCACGTCAGTAACTGAAATCGCGTTGAAGTTTGCGGTTGAGAAGACCAGTGGTGTCTGCTGGTTAGTTGATGCGCTGAACGGAGTGTTATTGACGGGCGCATCGTTAACAGCAGTCACTGTGATCGTGAACGTTTGCGACGCTGTCGTGTCTACACCGCCGTTCGTTGTTCCACCATTGTCCTTGAGAACCACGGTGATGTCGGCCGTGCCGCTCGCATTGAAAGCCGGGATGTAATTCAACGTTCCGATACTGTTGATTGTCGGCGCTGAAGTAAAGAGACTCGGGTTTGTATTGTTGGTGACGTTGAAAGTGAGTGACTGGTTCGACTCATTTGGCCCCGCGCTGATGCCGGTGGCCCAGTTTGAGACTGATTGAAAACCCGCGTCCTCATTAACCGTTTGATCAGCGCCTTTCGTGAAGGTCGGCACATCGTTCACAGGCGTAATGCTAATCGTGAGGCTTTGTTCGGTGGATGTATCCATGCCGCCATTTGCTGTTCCGCCATCGTCTTTTAGTGCGATGGTGATGATAGCGTCGCCATAAGCATTCGCCGCGGGCGTATATGTCAGTGTTCCGGTGCTGCTAACAGCAGGAGCTACTGAAAACAGGCTCGGGTTATTGTTCGCGGTGACGATGAAGGACAGCGTCTGAGATTCCTCACCTGGCCCAGCGGTGATGCTGGTCGCAAAGTTTGTGACCGTTTGGGCTGCGGAATCTTCGAGAATAACAGGAGCACCAGCTACGAAAAACGAAGGACGGTCGTTAACTGAATTAACAGTCAGCGTGAACGTGTCCGTTAGGGTTCCGCCACCAGACAAGTTAACGGTGACTGTGATCGTCGCGAGTCCTGATTGATTACCTGCGGGAGTAATTTGCAGGTTGCGGGCGCCGCCCGTGCCACTCACCACCAAATTACCATTCGTCACGAGCGCCTGATTATCGGAGGATGCCGTTACCGAAGTGATATTCGGTCCATTGTCGCCGACACCAAAGGTGATCGTAAGCGGAGTGTCTTCATTCGTCGTCTGATCAGGGATATTTTCGAGAGTTTGCAGAAACTCGAAAGCTCCGATATCCACGGTCGCAATCGAATCACCATCGGGAGAATCTGCGATTCGCTGCACACCACGTTGGTCAGTCAATATCGGATCGTCCGTCCGGTCTTCGGCCAAACCATTATCACCGGCATCGAGAGCGGTGCTGTTGGTGAGGAGCGCGTGAGTCAGAGTTGGACCACCGTTGTCTGCCAATGGGCCAAGTTGCGGATTCAATGGCGATGCCGTGCTACCAGTCTGGTCACCGGAGGCATTGAATGTAGAAACATCTTCCGCATTTCCGATGAGGTTGTGGCCCAGCGAATTATAAGTCGGAGGTGTAAACAAAGTGTTCTTCAAATCAGGACCATTGCCCAACGTTCCGTTGCCGGCAATGATCGTGTTTCCCACCGTGTAGGTTCCCTGATGGCCTGTGACGCCGTTACCGAACCCGTTGGGTGAAATGTTCTTGGTTATCGTGCAGTTAATCAACTCCGCGCTGAAGCGAGAGAAGATGCCACCACCCATGCTGGGGCCGGCGCCGGTTATGTTGCCGCTTACGGTGGTATTGATTAGCGACATTGTCGTGTTGTTATTGATTCCGCCGCCCGTGCTGTTGACGCCAGGAGCACTGTCGCCGGTCGTGTTCCCACTGATGGTGCTGTTCCGCACGGTCAACAGCGTTCCGTTGTGATAGATGCCGCCACCGCTGCCGGCCTGGCCCGAGAAACTACTCGTATTAGCGCTGCCAGTGTGATTATTGCTGACGGTGCTGTCCGTCAAACTTAGTGTTCCCTGATATACGAATATTCCGCCGCCGCCGCCGGTGGTGCCGTTATCCGCGGTACCGGTGCTGTTGTTGTTGATGTTGACCTTGTTGAGGATCACGGTAGTAAGTTGACTCGGGAAAAAATCACCGCCCGTCCACATGCCGCCGCCATCGCCACTGTTGCCGCTGCTTGGTCCACCACCAGCATTGCCCGTGTGATTTCCGCTAATGGTGACGTTCGTTAGTGTTAGAGTTCCGGGCGCGAAATAGATGCCAGCGCCGCGACCACCTGAACCGCCGAAGTTGGTCCCAGTTCCACCATTTCCGGTTGCGTTGTTGCTGATCACGCAATCCGTCATCGTGAGGGTGCCGGACGCGTAGATTCCTCCTCCGAATCCTCCAAACCCTCCAAACGTGGGACTCCCGAATCTCATCGGGCCGCCATTGCCAGTCGCGTTTCCTGTAATGACCACGTCGTGCAGCGTGAGTGATCCGCCCGTTTGCCAAATGCCGCCGCCGGATGGCGCGACGTCTTCGGTGACACCGTCCGGTGTTCTGCCGTTGGTGATTGTCAGGCCCGAAATACTGGAGTTGCCGCTCGTTTGAAAGATGCGGTAATTGCCGCCCGTATCCCTGCGCACAGTCAATTGACCCGCACCCGGACCATTGATGGTTATATTGGAAGACAGAACCGGCAGCGCCGCAGTGAGATTGATCGTGCCCGTGAGTGAGAAGTTTATGGTGTCGTCACCAGGAAACGCGTTCGCCTCCTGGATGGCAGCTCGCAGCGTGCATACGCCGTTCGCGTCTGCACAGGCTCCGTTGCCAAGGGCAGCATCCGGCGTGTCAGCCAAAGAATTGACCGTGAATGTGACTGCCGCGTGGGTTGTCGGGAACTGCGACGCGGCAACGACGATAAAGACTGACACGAGGAATGTTATGGCTGCACGAACGCAAGCACGCTTGGTAGGGGGATACAAGTTCATAAAGATCCTTAGGTAAAGGCGTTTGTTTTTTTCTATTGGGAAATCAGTGTTCTGGGCAAAGGACTAAGCAAATTTTTCGGCCGCCCTGGGAAGGCAGACGGGGATTTTACACTGGCAGGCCGCAGAAGTTCAATTTTTTCTCTGCGATCTCTGCGATCTCTGCGATCTCTGCGGTCCTCTGCGGTTCTCTGCGTTAAATTAATCCATTAACGCAGAGGACCGCAGAGGACCGCAGAGGCCTAGGAGACCATTTGCGCGAGGCGCGCGGCTTCGGCAGTGAAGCGTGGCGCCTGGCACTCGGCGACGAGTAGCTGGTAGTCGGCGAGTTTGGTTTCTGCTTCGTTAAGCTTTTGAGCAGCGAGCAGGACCTCGATGTAGAGTGGCCCGAGCCAGAGACGGCTCACGCGCGACTCGGTCGGAGAGATGAGTTCCTCGGCCTGGCGACAGAGTTGTTCCGCGTCATCGATTTCAGCACGACGAAAATGAACATCCGCGAGACATCGCAGCGCTTCGAAATGCGAATACAGCAAACTCGGTGATGACTGTTGCAAGTTGTCAGACGCAGTTTTCAATGCTTCGTCGTAACGTCCCAACATCGCTTGCGCGATCGCGAGTCTCGGTCGAAATAACGAAAGCACGCGGTTCTCTCCGATTGCTTCCGCGAGGGTGATGCCCTCGAGAAATTCCTGTTCGGCCTGTTTGATCTCACCCAAAAGCAGTCGGCACTGAGCAGAATAATAATGAATCCACGCACGGCGCTCGCGCGAGTGCAGTCGTTCGACGATCTCGAGCTCGCGTTGTGCATACTCGAGACCCCTCGCGAAGTTTCCGGTGTGCATGCAATTTTCGCCGAGAAACTCGTAACCCGCAGCTTGCGCAAATAGAACGTTGTGCTTCTCACCAAACTCGATCGCACGCCTGGCCCAGCTATCCGATTCATCGTAGAGCCCGTAGTGTTGATAACCGCCGGCTGTGTACGCGTAGATCTGCGAGATCATCGGTGCGGCGAAGGTGCTGACACTATCGCCGTCAGCAGTCGGCGCAACCAGTTCAACAGCTCGCAGTAACAATTCGATCGCTTTCTTGTGACGACCGGCGAGATGATGAAAGCGCGCTTCAGTCGAGAGCGCGTTCGCGGTTTCGAGTGGATTAGTTAACGGATCCAAAACCTGCAACGCTTCACGCAAATACGCGCCGCCACGCGGATCGCCCGTGGTGACGAGCGATGCGGCGGCCTGGCACTGTAGACGCACACGTGTCGCGGGCTCGGTCGCGAGCGCGAGCGCGCGTTCAAAATGTTCCGCGGCGAGGATCGTTTCGCCGTGTAGCATGAAGGCTTTGCCGATCGCTTCTTCCTGCGCGAGTTGTTCGTCTGTCAGACCTAGCGCTTCGGCACAGTCACGCGCGCGTCCGTAAGCAGCGATAGCCTCGTCAAACGCAAACACACGCACTGCTTCGGCGGCTGCGTGCTTGGCATACTCCAAGCCCTGTTGATGATCGCCGGCCTGAATGTAGTGATGGGCCAACTTCTCAACCGCGCACGCAGCGTGTTTACACCTCAACTTCAGCCCTTCGGCGACGTGTCGATGCAACCGGCGACGTCGAATCGGGTTCAACTCTTCATAAAGAACTTCGCGAATCTTGTCGTGAGTGAAACTGAACGAGTCTCCTGAGCCGGCCGCGATCAGTTGGGCGCCAACACCTTCGTCGAGCGCATCGAGCAGCACGTCTTCACTCTGTTCGGCCACAGCCGCGAGCTCGTCGAACGTAAATGCTTTGCCGAGAATCGCCGCGACGCGCAGCACTTCGTTACAGTCGCGACTGACACGATCGAGACGATTGCCAATCGCTTCCTTGACGCTCTGCGGGATCAACATTTGGTCCATGTCGCAACGGCGCCAGCGTCCACTCTCGCGCCGCACCGAGCCACGCTCAATCAACGCTTTCAAAACTTCTTCGACGAAGAATGGATTGCCTTCAGTCTCGCGATGCACTGCCACTGCAAATTCGCCACTCACACGTTCGCCAAGCAACGCGCCGAGCTGGTCGCCGGTTTCCGTTTCGTTGAAACGACGCAGTGCGATACGCGTGATCAGTCGTTCGCGATTCCAGTCGACGAGTGATTTCGCGAGTGGATGAGCGCGATCGAGTTCTGTTTCGCGGTAAGCACCAATGATCAGCACGCGTTCCGAACGCAGTTGACGAAGGAGATGACCCAACAGCCAGAGCGTGCCGCGATCGGCCCAGTGCAGATCGTCGGCATAAAACAGCAGCGCCTGGCGGCGCGCGATGCTTGAAAAGACCTGGACCACTTTGTCGAAGAACAGCAGGCGCTCTTCGTGTGGCGCGAGCTCCTGGCGTTCGGGAAACGGCCCGATTCGTGTTTCGATTTCAGGTGCGAGTTTAGCGATCTGAATGGCCGCGTCGCCGAGAACCTCGCGCAGTTTGTCGTCGCTTTTTTCTTCGCGCACCCAGCGTCGAAATGCTTCGACAAACGGCAGGTAAGGCGTCGCCGCTTCATATTCGTAGCAGCCGCCCGTTAACACTGCGGCGCCGTCGACCGCAGCTTGAATCGTTATCTCGCGTGCGAGTCGCGTCTTGCCCGCGCCCGGTTCACCGCTGAGCAGCACGGCATGACCGCGACCTTCACGTGCGCGTTGCCACAGCTCGCGCGCTTCGGCGAGTTCGGCATTGCGACCGACAAGATGACCGCGCGAGAGGGCATCGAGTATTGCGACTGCGGGCGCGGTGTCGGCAGTGACTGCGTCGTCCTGGTCGTCGAGTGAGACCAGTAGCGCTGCTTTGGTTTCGGCTGCTGAGCTGAACCGTTGTGCCGGATGCTTGGCAAGCAGTTTGACGATGATTCTGTTGAGCGAGAGCGGCAGGTCCGGACGAAGTACGTTTGGTGGAACTACCGGCGCGTGTACGTGTTGCGAAACGATCGTGAGCGGATCGTCACCTTTGAACGGCAGGCGACCCGTGGTCAGTTCGTAAAGCAAAACACCGAGCGCGTAGAGATCGGCACGGCCATCGATCGTTTGGCCCATCGCTTGTTCCGGCGCCATGTAAGAAGCTGTTCCGACGATGATACCGGCCCGCGAGATGCGCGCATCGTAGACCGGCAGGGCGAGTCCGAGATCCGCGAGTTTCACGCTGCCGGAGTTGCCGGTTGTCGATAGCAGAACGTTGTCGGGTTTCAGATCGCGATGAATGATGTTGTTGCTGTGAGCGTGTTCGAGCGCGTCACAGATCTGCACTGCAATGGCAACGACGCGCGCGAGATCGGTTGGACGTGCTTGCGAGAGACGTGGTCCCTGGACCAGTTCCATTACGAGAAACGGAAAGCCGCTCGCTTCGCCGACGTCGTGAATCGTGACGATGTGTGGATGATTCAGTGCTGCGGCGGCGCGCGCCTCGCGCACGAGACGTTCGCGACCATCGGAAGTTTGGCTGGTGGCGGAGAGAATTTTAACTGCGACTTCGCGCCGGAGCTCGAGATCGGTGGCGCGAAAGACCGTGCCCATGCCGCCGCGACCGAGCTCGCTATCAAGCCGGTAGCGTTCGCGCAGGATTGTGCCGAGAGCGGGGACACTCGTCGCGCGCAAATCATCCGGAAGGATGAGCGTCTGCTGGGGGTCGAGCATGCATTAAGGATAGGACAAGCCACGAAGAAGCACAAA
The DNA here is from genome assembly GCA_035257785.1 of Pyrinomonadaceae bacterium. GTDB lineage: Bacteria > Acidobacteriota > Blastocatellia > Pyrinomonadales > Pyrinomonadaceae > PSRF01. Next base: position 5,669 of record DATEWS010000204.1, on the reverse strand, counting down.
AACCTTAGCCACAAAAAGGCACAAAAGGCATACCCAAACCAGTAAAAAATTTTGTGCCTTATTTGCCTTTTTGTGGCTAAGGTTTGAACGTGTAGATAATCGTCCCTTCGGCTTCGCGGCCGCGCAGTTTGTCGCGCGCAAAAGTCGACTTCATCGCGGCTTCATTGGCGGCGCCGCGCATGAGCCAATCACCACCCGAGCCTCGCGCTTTATAAACCTGTCCGTTCTTGTCGACCATCACGTATACCGTCACGACTCCGGACACAGGTTCAGGTCCTTTCAACGGACACTCAGCTTCAGGCAAGTAAACAGCTTTCCCGGCCAACTCTGGTCCCAACTCGGGCGAGCCTTTGATCAACGCGGGTTGTGTCGCCGTTGCGCCTGTCGTCTCGCCATTTGGTCTGTAGACATACGAAGTGATGATTAAACCAACGATGAGCGCTCCGGCGAGAGTGGAAGTCACGAGAATCCATAACAACGGCGGACTGGATTTTTGCGGCTCAGAAACGATGGGCGCATCTACGTCGACGAGCGCGGCCATGTCGACTGCGCAATACGATACGATATCGCCGTTGTAGACTGCGCCACAATTCGGACATCGTTTGCGTTTTCCAGTTGATGCTGGTGCTGGTTCGGGTGTCAGTATTCGGATTGAATGAAACGTAGGTGCCGGCGCAGGTACTTCTGGCTCCGGTTCCGGCTCCGGCGGTTTCACTTGCTGACGAACTGGCGGTTCCGGCTCGCGATTCTCACGACGCGACGCTGCTTGTTCATCCAATCTCTGCTTGAACCCTGCGATCCAGCGGCGACTCTTTTCCTCTTCCGACAAAGGTTCACCAGCCGCACGCTCCGGCGCGACGGATTTTGCAGCCTCACGCTTTTCCGGCTCTTCGATGTTGATAAGTATCTTTTTAGGAGGCGTACTAACTCGCTGAGTGTTGGTGAGAATATCGATGGCTTCGGTTATTCCTCTGCGTTTCGCCCAATCGGTCGCATTCAGCCCGAGATTGTCGCGTTGGTGAGGATCGGCGCCTGCCTGAACGAGCTGCTGAACGATCCGCGTGTGACCGAATATTACAGCAAGGATGAGCGGCGTTTGGCCGCCGCCCGTAGTCTCGTTTACGTCAGCTCCGTTGGCGATCAATGCCGAGACGGTACTTTCGTCGCCCGCCGTAACGGCGCTGGTCAATGTAATAGAAGAACTCACCGCCCGATCCCTTCAAAACTGCCTCGCGTAGCGAGAGGGTTCGTGCGCTATCTTACAGTATTCGGTCTAAAAGGGCGGCGGCACGAATGCCTGGTTGAATCCGAGCCCGCCCGGAAACTGCGCGTTCGTCGGTCGTACGCCGGTGCGTACCCATTGATCGATCGCGCCAATGGACGTCAGTACCTGCGGTCCGGTCAGATTACAGTGGCCGACTCCGGTGGTGAACGTTTGAAAGAGCAGATCCTGTTTACCTGCCGCAGCATTCGTTTCTGCATACGCAGCGTCATTTGCAACTACCAGCAGCGGATCGATGATCGTGTGCACAGTCAGAATCGGATGGCGAATCTTGCCGTTGAAGTCGGTGTTGTTGCGCACATAGTTGCGCGCTGAAGGTTTTGCTTCGATGTTTCGACGCGCGTTCATTTGCGCGAGCCATGCGTCGACTACCGGCGTCGGCAGTCCTATTCCGGCGAGATAAGCTTTCTCAGCCGCAGTCAACGTGTACTCCTGATCGAGGTTCTGCACGATTGGACCACCAGCACGCCGTTGCAACTCCGCACGCCCTTCGGTGAAGAAGAAGAAGTCAGTCAATGCCCAGCCCGGAAAGAATGCGGGCGGTGGTGGTGGCGTGATGCCGCGACCGGGGTTCTTCGCTACGAGGCGAATGAATTCAAACTTCGGAAAGTTTGCGATGTTGCTGAGTTCGGGTGCTAACTTCGCGAGCACTTCAGTGTCGAAGTCGATATCGTTTCTGACTTCGCCGACTGTTCCCCACGAAGCAGGAATTCCAAAGATGACGTCGTACGCGAGATACAGCGGCACGCCGCTGTCCCAAAGGCGAGTTGCTCCGGCGCCAGCGCTGCATAAACAGAGTGCGCCGTCGTAGATCCCGCCAAACTGTTCCATGCTCTTGTAGCCGACGAATGTTCCCAACGAAGCAGCGACGAGGATCGTGCGTTGTGGTTGAGCGACATTATCGCGGAAGAAGACGGCGAGGTTTTTGACGTCCTGAATTGCGTCGCCGATGGCCCAGCCGTTGTCTTTGTATGCAGTGCCGGCTAAGGCGAAACCCTGAGCGAGCAAAGGCGCCTCAAGGGCTGCGCTTGGTGCGACGTCTGCGTTGCGGTTGTCGATCTCGCCGGGATGATCGGCCTTGTCGCGATAACCGTGCGCGAAGATCAGCAGGGTTCCGTTCCAAACGTCCGGCACCCGGATCCGGTAAGGCGCACCATTGATTTCACCTGACAGATCGAGAGTCGCAGCCTTTGTGGTTGGAGTGCGATCGATCAAGGAGAGAGCAAGTAAGAGACTGAGGGCTAGAGCGACAAGAATTCTCGCGGTGGTTTTCATCTCGAGGTCCCCTTTTATTTTAGAGCTGGAAGGTGGACGGGAGACTATCACGCGAAGCTTGCGAACGGCAAACTTCTCCGCGGCCCTCTGCGGCTTTCAGCGATCTCTGCGTTGAAAACCGCTCATAAAAACGCAGAGATCACAGAAAGCTGCAGAGAGTCGCAGAGAAGAGCTACTTCTTCTTGTTGGTCGTGTCGATGCGAGCGTAGAAGACGTTAGTGTCGGGTTGTTTCTCGTCCTGCGCGATCACGATGGCGAGCATCTCTTCTTTGCCTTCCGACTTCTTGACAAAGAGACAAACGCCGCCGTGATTCTTTGCATCTTCAGTGTCGCCGATACAGCCTTTATCGTGAGGCGTCCAGCCGGCTGTTTTCATTCGATCGTTGGTGTAGAAATCTTTGACTTCCTGTGCAGGCTTGTTTGTGCGGAACGAGATGAAATTGATGTTGCCCTGCGAGACCGCGCGAATCAGGAGGCGCGCGCCGAGGGGAATCTCCATGTCTGACTTGGTTGCGCCCTCGATTGGCGGCACGTCCGGCCAAAGCGTGCTGACAGTGCCTGCATTCCTGTCGCCTCCGAGTCGTTCGGCGAGCCGGCAGGAAAGACCAACACCAAGAACAAGAGCCAGAGCAAGGATCGAACCCGTTACTCTCATACTTGCCTCCAGATTATTGCGTGACTATCGCCTTGACCTGACGAGTCTTTAACAGCGTGACCATTCCGTTGCGCCTGTACCATACACCATCTTTCGTGCGCCAGGCTTCGTCAGCTTCGATTTTTCCGCCACTGACCAGCACTATTACGGGTTTGCCACCCTGCCGGTTTCCCATTCCTGGTCCACTCGTTGAAACGGGATCGCTTGTAGCACGCGAGTGTGCGGTTGAGACACCGCTGCCCGCCGACTTTGACGGAGGAAAAGGTGACGATAAAGGCGATGGTGAACTTTCCGGCGAGGGTGAAGGACTCGCGACAGGGGAAGGCGAGACTTGAGGTACGCTCTGCGTGGCAGGTTCGATAGCCGCAGTAGCTTTTCTGTAACTGACGGCGTAATAGATCGCGAAAGCAAGCACACCAAGAATTAGACCAACCGCAGCTGCGATCGGCAGACTGCGCCGTCTAGTCGGACGAGTGGCGGCAGCTTCGAGCGCGCTGTCATCGACGACTTCGAGCGGTGTTTTGTCGAAGTCGCAGTGTTCGTCCGAATCAGGATAGAGGAAGAGACATTGGGGGCAGCGTTTCATTGTGGGATAAAAGTTCCGGGTATTAACCCTAGAACTTAAAAGGTTTCTTCAGGATGCGCCCGGTCTTTTTGAGGATCGAGCCGACCTTTGAGTCGTCTTTCTTCGGCTCAGACTCGGTTTTGCGTTGAGTCACCGATGTCGTTGCAACCGGCTGTTTCTTAACGGGCTTGGGGTCCGGTTGTTTGGCTGGTTCCGGCTTCGATTCTTCCGGCGCCGGAGCTTGTACTTCCCGAGAGGGCTGTATGTCCGGAGTCGGATTTAGAACGGGAACGGGCTCTGACGTAGATGCGGCTGCGGCTGCGGGGGTGTAGGCGTTTTGTGCGGCCCTGCGATGAATTGAGACGTAATAAACCATGCCGAGCACGAGCGCGAGAATCAGGGTCGCAAAGGCCGGAACCGCTCGATTTCGCTTTGATTGAGCTTTGACCGGCACCGCCGGAATCGGAGCTAAGGCGTGAACATTGGGCAGGTTTCTGGAGTCGAGAACCAGCAGAACGCCATCCATATCGCAGAGGCTTTGATCGTCCTCGTAAATGAACTCACACTGGGGGCACCTTTTCATGCGATCTCCTGGAATGCTGGTTATTGATGGGGCCTGCGGACTGTGGAAGTCGAAGTGAGTGGACTCCGCAGGGGTTAAGAGTACACCCTAAGGTGTTAATAATACAAGATCGTTGTTGAACAAGAGATTACACAGATTCTAAAGATTACCTGTGTAGTGTGGGGATAAGTACTTGTCTTGCAGGACGTTGACATGGTGCGCGACGTGTCCGGCGATGATGTACGCGATTGCCCGGACCGTGACCGGGTTGTCACTGGCGATGCCCCTTTGGGACCACGCCTCTTCCGGAAGGTTGTCAAAAAACGAGATGGTAGCGGCCCTCACAGTCTTGAATTCCTCGACAAGATTTGCCCACGACGTCCGGTTCGCCTTTGCGAACTGCACCGCAATATCCTGTTCAAAACTGGGCAGTGCGTCCTGAAAACCACGCGCAAACCAGAATGCGCGGCTCAGGAACAGCCGTTCGCCGTCGTTCACGTGGTTTAACACCTCGCGGATCGTCCATTTTCCCGGGGCGTACGAATTTAGACTTTGCTCCTCCGAGATACCCTCCAGAAACCGCACAGTTTGGCCAAACTGATCCTTGATCGCGGGCACGATGTCGTCACTGGTTATCAGGTCGATGTACCTCGAATAGTACGGAGCTGCTTCGTTGGTTTGTGGTCGTGTCATTTGGCTCGAAATCGTAGCAAAGATTCGCCATTTTCGTAACCAACGTGGCCCGCAAAGTGTCTATCTAACTGTACTAGGCAAGAGGTATGAAGAACATGAAAAGAGGAATTTCGCAATTCACAATCAGCATATTTGCCGTGCTGTTGCTGGCGGTCGCGCCAGCCGTGGCAAGGGCACAAGTAACCAATCCTCAACTGGCTAAGAAGGTTCGGCATGAGCTCGTAATGCTGCCGTATTACGGCGTATTCGATAATCTCGCTTACAGCATCAACGGTGGCAATGTCACGCTCTACGGTCAGGTCGTGAGACCGTCAACACGTTCTGACGCCGAACGTAGAGTCAAGAAAATTGCAGGCGTTACGCACGTTGAGAACAACATCAAGGTGTTACCGCTGTCGTCGTTTGACGATCGTATTCGCGCGGCAACCTACCGCTCGATTGCGCGCATGGGTGGACTGTATCGCTATTTGCAGGGCGTGAACCCGTCGCTGCACATCGTGGTAGACCGCGGGCATGTGACGCTGGAAGGTGTTGTTTCGCACAGTGGCGATCGAAACCTTGCGTACATCGCAGCTAATCGAGTGCCGGGTGTGTTCTCGGTGCAGAACAACCTTCGAGTCGAGAACGGGGAAGTCCG
>DATEWS010000203.1:0-2375 GCA_035257785.1 Pyrinomonadaceae bacterium | reverse complement strand
CAGGAAGAGGGGCTTGCCCCCGCTTCTAGTTAAAACTCAAACCGCGCGGCGAACTGCACCTGGCGCTCGCGGAAGAGCGTGCTATCCGCGCCGGTGACGTTAAAGAATGGATTCGTTCCCGCCCCGTTGAAGGTCAAGGTGGTACCAGACTGGTTATAGATGGTTGGGTTAACCACCGTCACCTGCGTGCGGTTGAAAACGTTGAAACCTTCCGCCAGCAGTTCGAGCTTCACTTGTTCACTTAAGCTGAACCGTCGTGAAAGTCTTGCATCGACGTACCAAATGTTTGGTTGCTTGAAGAAGTTACGTGGCACCAGCGCGAAGCGCGACGAGCCGCCGGAACCGTTTATACCGCCGCCCGGCGTCGTATTGGAGGCGAAACCGAATGACGTCGGAGTGATGTTGCCGCTGATGTTGCCTGTCACGCGTTGTCCCGAGAACGCATTGAGAATCGGAGCGAACGTCCAGCCATTGAAAATATGTTTGGCTGCTCCATCAGTGAATGGATTCGGACTATAGACCACACTCGCAACAAACTTCTGACGGCGATCGAAATTCGAAAGCGCATCCTCACCTGACTGGTCAAACGCATTGAAAGGCAGGTTATTGGTAGTAAACGTCGTGGAGGTCTGGCCAGTGTCGGATGAACGCGACAACGTGTAGTTAGTCTGGAACTGCAATCCTCTCGTCAAGCGACGATTACCCTGCAACACGAGCGCGTGATACTTCGAAACAACGTCGCTGCGAATCTCAGTGATCTGCGCGAACCGCGTATCCGGACGTGTTCCAGTAAAAATTGGAGTCAGATACGTTTGGCCATTGAATGGGCCACCGACGATGTTCAAAGCTACTGTTCTGCGCGGCAGGGGAAGATTTGTATCGACGAAGTTCGGTAGTGAATTACCGAAGCTGCCGAGGTACGACGCGGAGACTACCGTATTTCTCGAGATCTCACGCTCGACGATGAAGTCCCACTGGTGAATCTGCGGCAGTTGAAAATCGTCGTCGAAGTACTGTATCGCACCCACCGGCGGGTTTGACGGCGGCAGCAGGTTTGGATAGATCGGCAGCAACGTGCAGTTGTCTGCGGAGATGCCTGAACATGCTGCGGGGAGATTGGTCGCACTGGTTATGAACTGGCGCTGACCGACATCGGTACCGACGCCGGTGTTTACCAGCGCGTTGTAAACTGTCGAATTAATTACGCGACCGTAGTAGAGTCCCCAACCGCCCCGCAAGCTGGTCTTGCCGTCGCCGGTCAAGTCGTAAGCAAAGCCGACGCGTGGTCCAAAGTTGTTCCGGTCATCAACTTTGTTGTCCGTCTGCGGCAAGGCAGGATTCGGATTCACAGGATTTGGATTGCGCTGGTATTCGTAACGCAGACCGAGGTTCAGGGTGAATCTCGGCGTCACGCGCCAATCATCCTGAAGGAAGTAGTTGAGATCGGTGGTCTTCATCGTCAAACCCAACACACCGAAGCCCTGGTTGAAGTTTCCTGCGTAACACTTACCAACTCGACGACCTGAACTAACACAAAGTCCCAGGAGATCGTCTGTCGTTGAGGCATTGGCAAGGTTTGGAGTCAATGCGCGAATCGAGCCGTTGGTCGTGAAGTTAACGTAGTCAACGATGAAGTCTGCGATTCCGGTTGTGGCGCCGGTGTAGTTGAACTCACCACCAGCGAAGCGCAGGTTGTTGATGATGTCTTTGACGAAGTTGATGTCGCCGCCAAATTTCCAGGTGTGATTGCCGGCGGTCATCGTTACGGTGTCGGCAAATTGCCAACGTCTCTCATCCGGGAACGACGCGCGTTCGAGAAATTCCGGCATGCCGAAAGAGAAGGTGGTGGTGCCGACGAGGACTGTTTGCGGCGATCTGCCTCCGACTGCATTCGTCGGCTCGCCAGCGATCGGTGGTTGGCTAAACTGAAACTCGTTGTCACGACCCCACTGAAAACGAAACTCGTTCAGGAGTGTTGATGTCAGCGTCGACGCTAACTTCGCGTTGAGTGCATCGATCTGAACGAAGTCGTCTCCGAAGTTGTCGACGGCGCGAGTGTTAGTCGCTTGTGTTTGAATACCTGCTGGAGAGTCCCAACGCAAACGGTTGTAACTGACTGTCAGCGTGTTCTTGTCGTTGATTACCCAGTCAACTTTCGGCAGGATAAGTTTTTGATCGCCCGTCCTGGGAACTGGCCCGGAGAGACTAGCAAGGAAGCTGAGCGTATTGTCGATCTGCGTGTTAGTGAGACCGCGAAGTAGTAATGCCGCGCGATTGGCCGAGCTCAGGTTCAGGAAACCATTCTGACCGAACACCGCCAGGCCCGGGAAGTTTCGTTTCTGCTGATCGTAGCTGAAGAAGAAGAATGCTTTGTC
>DATEWS010000202.1:0-3563 GCA_035257785.1 Pyrinomonadaceae bacterium | reverse complement strand
CGTCGTCAGTTGCGAGTTTCTTGAATGCTTTCCGTTCTTCGTCGGTGATGATGTAGGTGACGTCTTTATCGAGCCAGTCTTTGTAGGCCTTCTTCAGTTCAGGTTTGACGTTGCGGGGCTTGTTGCTCGGGTCCTGCTGATCCTGTGCGAATACCCCTGCGCTAGCACCGACAAGGAAAGTCATTACGACGGCCAGACGGAGAGCAAATTTCTGGTAAGACATTACGAAAACTCCTGATGAATACTGTACGAATTCGTGCGATACGGACTGCTGCCGGTACCGGTTGGAGACCATGGATTCTAAGATCCTGCTAAGAACACAGTCAAGATGCGATGGCCCGCAGGCTAGTTGCCTAAAAAAGCGGCAAAAACCGTGTGATCTGAACGTTTAGCTCGTGGTCCGAGGTTTATTAAAAATCCATGCGACGAAAATGGAAACAACGTAGAGAACAAGCATCGGCGCCGCGAAAAGCATCATGTTTGGAATATCGTTCGTCGGCGACAAGACAGCGGCTGCAATCAGGATGACTATCAGCGATATTTTCCAGATTCGGATCAAAAATCCCGCAGTTACAAGGCCGATACGTGCGAGCACGTAGGTAATCGCCGGCATTTGAAACACGACTCCCATTCCCAGCATAACGAGAATGATGAAATCGAAATAGTCGTCAGCCTTCAACAGCAGGCGGAAATCGGATCCGAGACCAAGGAGATACTTTGCAGCCGGCGGGAAAATGACGTAGTAGGCGAACGCAGCTCCCAGCACAAACGAGATCGACGATAAAAGGATGAACGGCGTCACGTACGCGCGTTCGTGCGGGTAGAGACCGGGTGAGACAAACCCCCAGATCTGAAAGAGCAGAAATGGCACGGAAACCACCACGGCCGCGTACAGCGAAACCTTTATGTAAAGTGAGAAAGGTTCAAGCGCGCTGGTGACAATCAGTTTGTCATTAAGGCCCGTGTAGGATTCAGTTGCCTCACCGAGGTTGGCTGGTAAACGCACTCCCTTGGGAATGACTACGTTGCCGGCAAAGAGCGGTTCGTCAGTGAATAACGCGAGTTTGCCCTCGGCGTCTTTATAGACACGCGCGTTTACCGAAGCGCCGGCGGGGATGAGACTGGATCCCAACTTTGTTTCTTCAGGAAAGACAAACCTTCCGGCGTCATTCTCCTTCAGTGATGTCAATGCGGCGATTGTTTCGGTTCCGGTTTGACCGGCAATTGGTACCTGTCTTTGTTGTGCATCCGCAAGCGCTCGTTCGACGGGTGCGGCCAGAAAGGAATAGATAGGACCAGAAAGAAACCAGCACGCCGTGGTAGCGATAATGATGAACAGAAAGGAGCGGATCAGACGGCGGCGCAGTTCGTCAAGATGTTCCAGGAAGGACATCTGGCCGCCAAGTTCGTCTTCGCCCTCTCTGTTTGAAGATAGTGATCGTAAGAGTGCAGACATCGTTAATTAAAGCCATTCCTGTTTCCGCAGTGGTACCGGTTCGACTTCGATGGGCGCTGGTTGGACTGTGGCGGGTTCAGTTTTAGGTTCCACCCATGCTGCCGGTGTTTCCGGAGTTGCATCGCGAGTGTTTTCGCGGGCTACTACGAGTTCGGAGTCTGGAGTTTCAACGACAGGATCGTTAACGGGGTGTGCAGGCTCGTAGGTCTGCTGTGAATCTGCTCCGACTATCGAGTTGTCTTCCAGCTTGGACGTTTCCAAAGCGACTTCACGTTCCCACGTTCGTTTGAAGTCGTCCGAAGCTTTACGAAACTCTGCGAGTCCTTTGCCCATCGAGCGAGCCAGTTGCGGAAGTTTGCGCGGACCGAAGAAAATCAATGCGATCGCGAGTATAAAAAGTAACTCGGTACTGCCGAGACCTTCGAGAATGAATGCGAACACAGCTCTTTTACCTCTCTGTAAGATTGCGAACGCTGTAAACCTTACCGGGTGGGACAACCGGAAAGAGTCGGGCTTTCGTTGGTGAAAGCGAATTGTAGCGCGTCCTGTTTGAAAAGCAGAATGCGCGAGGCCGCTAAGAGACTTTCCAAGGATCACTTAAAATCATCAAATCTGCAAGTGTGCTGATGAATGACGAAATTAACAATCAAGTTGGGACACTACAAGCGTTTGCTGAGTGCGCGGAAGCTGTTGCGGCGACCACAAAGAAACTCGAAAAGGCCGCGATACTCGGCAGTTATCTCCAGAAACTTTCAGATCCGGATCTCACGCGTGCAGCGCGATATTTCGCGGGCCATCAGTTTGCATTGAACGATGCTCGCACCACGAACGTGGGCGGCAGCATCATTACTGCGGCGCTCAGTGAAGCCACCGGTCTTAATCCGGAGGATCTTTATCCTCGTTACGTCCGACTTGGTGATCCCGGTGATCTCGCGGCCGAGGTCATCAGAGAAGCGAAGCGAGCGTTTCAGCCTACGATCACACTTGCGGAAACTGAGTCGCTCATTGCGCGTTTAAGTGAAACACGCGGCATAAAAAACAAGACGGCGCTGCTTACGACGGTACTGCACACAGCGTCGCCCTTGGAGGCGAAGTATCTTGTTAAGTTATTGTCCGGTGATCTGCGTATTGGTCTAAGGGAAGGTTTAGTTGAAGATGCGATCGCGCGGGTGTTTGGACAGTCGCTGGCTGATGTTGCTTACGCGAACATGTTGTTGGGTGATATTGGTGAGACTGCCGCGCGTGCGAGAGTCGGTGATCTGCGTGATGTCAACATGCGACTGTTTCATCCGATCAAGTTCATGCTTGCGACGCCTGCGGCTGATCTGACTGATGTGGCCCGTACGATGCCGGCGGAGTTTTTGGTTGAAGACAAGTTTGACGGGATTCGGGCGCAGGCGCATGTCGAGTCAGGGAGCGTTGCGATCTATTCGCGCACGATGGACGAAATAACGCATCGCTTTCCGGAGTTGGTTGAACCGCTTCGCTCGCTGCGGACTGATGTGATCATTGATGGCGAGATTATTCCGGCGAATGGAGAAGTGATACTTCCGTTTAGTGAATTGCAAAAAAGGTTGGGTCGTAAGAACGTGGGCACTCAATTGCTCGAGGCCGTGCCGGTGGCTCTGGTGGCGTACGATCTTCTTTATGCCGAGGGGAAAGTGCTCATCGACCAACCCTTAAGCGAGCGACGACATCTACTGGGCCAGTTGGTCCCTGATCAAGGCGTGATGCGAATGTCACGTGGCAGGCTTTTGCGGGAGGCGGCCCTACTTGACGATGAGTTTGAGCAGGCGCGAGCTCGTGGAAATGAAGGCCTGATGATCAAGAGTCCCGGCTCGCCGTATAAACCTGGGCGCAGAGGGCGTGATTGGATGAAGTTGAAGCGGGCGATTGCGACGCTCGATGTTGCCGTTACCGCAGTTGAGGTGGGTCATGGAAAGAGACGGCAGTTGCTTTCGGATTATACATTTGCGGTACGACGGTCGGTCGAAGACGATGAGTTATTGAATATTGGTAAGGCCTATTCAGGTTTGACGGATCGGGAATTGACAGAGCTGACGGAGTGGTTCAAAAACCACACATTACAGGAGTTTGCGCATGGTCG
>DATEWS010000201.1:0-4069 GCA_035257785.1 Pyrinomonadaceae bacterium | reverse complement strand
GCCGAAGATGGTCGTCATGGACGCTGTCTCGGGCAAGGTGATCACCAGCTTCGCCATCGGACGCGGCGTCGACTACGCGGCTTTCGACCCGCAATCGAAACTGGTTTTCTTTTCATGCGGCGAAGGCGTGTTGAGTATCTTTCACGAAAAGACTGCTGACGACTACGAAGACTCTGGCCCAGTTAAGACACAGCCAGGCGCGCGGACGATGGCTTTCGATCCGAAAACGAAAAAGATCTTTCTTAGCGCGGCCGAAATCATTGAAACTCCAGCAACAACACCGGGCGGCAGACCGCAACGCAGTATCAAGCCCGACTCATTCGTGGTGCTGGTGGTGAGCAAATAAATAAAAGGAACGAAAATAGTGCGGCTAATTCAAGAGTTTCTCCAAGACCTCCGTTATGGCAGACGATTGCTGGCGAAGAATCCGGGCGTCACTTTGATCGCGATCGTCACGCTCGCGCTGGGCATCGGCGCCAACACCGCGATTTTCACAATCGTCAACGCGTTTCTACTGCGGCCGTTGCCTTACGGCGATCCCGACAGTCTCGTCATGGTTGATTCGCAATATCGCGGGCAATCGACGGGTGTGTCGTTTGCCGACTACGAAGATTGGCGCCGCCAAAACAACGTCTTCGACGACCTCGCGTTTTTCAATCTGCGTTGGAACGCAAACCTCGAACTCGGCAACGAAACCGAAACACTCAACCTGACTTTCGGTACCTCAAATCTGTTTTCGACTCTTCGGGTCGCGCCGTTTATCGGCCATGGTCCAACTGAGGAACAGTCCGATACCGTTCTCCTGAGTCACAATTTGTGGCAAAGACGTTTCAGCAGCGATCCAGCGATCGTGGGCCGCCAGCTTCACGTCGATGGTCGCAGTTTGACTGTGATCGGCGTGATGCCGCCTGACTTTCGTTTTCCCTTTCAGACTGACTTGTGGTGGCTGAGCGATCGTTACTTCAATCGTCAAACGCGCGGTATGCGAATAGATCAAACAATTGGACGTCTCAAGCCCGGCGTGTCGCCGCAACAGGCGCAAGCGGATATGCAGGCGATAGCCGCTCGCCTCGCACAAACGTATCCCGACACAAATACCGAAGTCACTTCAAGTGTCACCCCATTGCGCGACTTCTGGTTCGGCAAAATTCGCCACTCGTTCTGGCTGTTACTCGGCGCCTGCGCATTTGTGCTGTTGATTGCCTGTGCGAACGTCGCGAACTTGCTAATGACGCAAGCGACCGCGCGCGAACGCGAGTTAGCAGTGCGCGTCGCGCTCGGCGCCAGTCGAGGACGATTGATCAGACAATCGCTTTCCGAAGCTCTGTTGCTGGTAACGATCGGCTGCGCGGGTGGTGTCGTGCTCGGCGCATGGGGATTGCGTCTGCTCGTCGCGCTCTTACCGCAAGAGCTGCTTCCCTTCTTTGTGAAGATTCAACTCGATGGGCGCGTGCTGACATTCACGTTACTGGTTTCAGTTGTAATCGCACTCTTCGTCGGTTTGGTTCCCGCGTTGCGCGCGCGCTCTGTCGATCTGGACCAGTCGCTCAAAGAAGGCGGAAAATCGGGCACGAGCGCAGGCATGCAACGTCTTCGAGGCTTGTTAGTGGTAACTGAGATTGCGCTGGCAGTCGTGTTGCTCGCCGGCGCGGGACTCATGCTGCGAACCCTCACACGACTACAAAATACGTCGCCCGGTTTCACAGCCGACAACGTGCTGCATCTCGAGATCAATCCGACATATCGCAGCCAGGACGATTACCGGGTCGAATTTATGTCGCGGCGCTACCAGCAGTTGCTGCAACAGATCGCAACCGTGCCCGGCGTCGTGGCTGTTGCCGCGAACAGTGATTTGCCTTTCGTTGGGCAAAAGCCGTGGTTCAGAGGTGAGTTTTCAATTCAGGGACAATCCGCAGAAGACACTAAGCAGAATCCCGTCGTCAACTATCAAGCGGTTTCACCCGATTACTTTCGCGTGATGCAGATCCCGTTACTTCGCGGTCGCGTATTCACCGATGGCGACAACTTAAGACGAGGTGGTCAACCTGACGTTGCGATCATCAGTTCCCGTTTGGCTCAGCGGATGTGGCCCAATGACGATCCGGTAGGCAAACGAATCAACTGCAACGACGATGGCTCGGGCTGTGGTGAGGTCGTCGGCATCGCCGGCGATGTGAAGCACAACAGTTTGGTCGACGACGTTGGTTACGATATTTACTATCCCGCCTTTCAGACTTATGCGAAGCAAACCCACTTTGTGGCGCGCACGCAAGGCGATCCGATGATGGTCGCGAATGATATTCAGCGCGCGATCTGGCAAGTCAGTCCTGACACCGGAGTCTTCAACGTCATACCTCTTGCGAGACTGTCAGCAAACACGATCTGGCAATCGCGAGTTTGGGGATTGTTGTTAGGCATCTTCTCAGCGATCGCGCTCGTGCTCGCAACTGCCGGCATCTACGGCGTGATGGCGTACTTCGTGACTCAACGCACACGCGAGATTGGAATTCGAATGGCGCTCGGCGCGCAGTGGTCTGACGTGCTCAAGATGATCATGCGAAGTGGGATGTTGCTCGTTTCTATCGGTCTGTTGATTGGTCTACTTGGCGCGTTCGCGTTAACACGTCTGATGACCACTTTGCTCTTCGAAGTGTCTCCAACTGACCCGATCACGTTTGGCGTCGTGGCTCTTTGCCTGATCGTTACCGCGCTGCTCGCGTGCTACATCCCCGCGAGACGCGCGACGAAAGTCGATCCGCTAATCGCGTTGCGTTACGAGTAAAACAAGACGACGACTATGCAGAAAACAATCATGATTGCTTTGGCGGGTTTGGTTGGGACGTTGTTGAGATACTGGCTCTCGGGCTACGTGGCGCGGCAGTATGGAGAAACATTTCCGTGGGGAACGATGGCTGTCAACCTGATCGGCTGCCTCGTAACGGGCGCCGTATTCTACGCGACTGAGGAGCGATTCCTGATCAACCCTACCGTGCGAACTGTTATCCTGATTGGCCTGCTCGGAGGATTCACCACATTTTCATCCTACGGCCTGCAAACGTTCACGCTACTGCGTGATGGTGAATACGGATTGGCGACTCTGAATATTGTTACTTCGAATGTTCTCGGGTTGTTCATGGTGTGGGCTGGATACGCTTTAGGCAAAGTGTTCTGAGAGAAATTATGACTATTCCAGAGGAAGGATTTCTATTGCGCATCTTCGTCGGCGAAAGTGATCGCCACGGTCACCATCCGCTTTATGAAGCGATCGTTCTGAAAGCGAGAGAGCAAGGGATGGCTGGCGCAACTGTGCTGAGAGGCGTGATGGGTTATGGCAAGCACAGCGTACTTCACACCGCGAAGATTCTACGCTTGTCGGAAGATCTACCGATGGTGATTGAGATAGTGGACAGTCGGGAAAAAGTTGAGGAATTTCTGCCCTATTTGGACGAGATCATCACCGATGGCCTGGTGACACTGGAGCCGGTAAGAGTTCTTCAATATAAGGGCTGATAACAATGAGAGTAGCGCCTGTAAAACCAACCATCACCACCGATGTGCTCGACCAGCTTGATATTCGCGCCGGCACAATCGCACGTGTCGAAGATGTCAAAGGCTCGGACAAGCTCGTAAAGTTGACTGTTGATTTCGGCGATCACATGCGGACGATCCTCGTTGGTATGAAGCAGGAGCGAGAGGATCCTAAACAGATCGAAGGTTTGCAAACGTTATTTGTGATCAACCTCGAGCCGAGAAAGATCATGGGCGAACTATCGCAAGGGATGTTGCTCGATATCGGATACGCGGACGGAATCAAACCAGTCCTCGCGTTGCCTGAAGCGGAAGTTCCGAATGGAGCGAGAGCCGGTTGAGCGATCAATAGCGCCGAAGACGCGGAATATAATAGCCAGGGGCAAGCGCGAAGCGCGTCGCCCCTGGTTAAGAACATCAAAGTAAACGTTGAAGCCTGAAAGGCCGAAATAGGTATCCCGCCCTTTTCAGGGCTGGCGCGGAATTTTAATTTTTGTTACCAGGGGCGACGCGCTACGCGCTTGCCCCTGGCTGTTATATT
>DATEWS010000200.1:0-4371 GCA_035257785.1 Pyrinomonadaceae bacterium | reverse complement strand
AAAAGGAATCGAGACAGCTGCGATGTGAACCAAGTCAGACGAAATAAAACCAAACCAATCCGGGCGCAACGAAGCAACGGCGCTGAGCGCCAGCGCGAGCACCGAGCCAACCCCGAGCGCGAAGATCAATGAGTTGACTGCCGCGGCACGAAGGTGTTTCTGGTCCTGGGAAACGAAATAGGCGTTCGATGAAGGAAGACCAAAGCTGCCGAGCTGCACGATGGTTGCGACAGCAACGTTAATGACTGCCAACTGTCCGACACCTGCGGCGCCCAGCCAGTGCGCAACGATTACTCCCGCCACGACGCTGTTGAAGATCATCAACAGGCGCGTCGCAAAGGTCCATGCTATCTGGGACGTGAAGCGCATAGTTCGTCAAGAAAGATCTCACGCGGCGGCGCAACGGCGCAGCGAAATTCAACGTTGCGCCGCTGCGCCGTTGCGTGAGAAATCTGTTTAAGCATCAATCCACCTCTCGTACCACAAGCTCAAGTTCAGTAACGCCCACAGATGAAAACCCCAATCCTTCGTTCGCCTCCGATGCTCGTCCAACATCCGACTCACAAATCCGTAATCCAACAACTCGCGCCGCCGCATCGTCGAATTCATCAAGTGCCCGTCAAACCAACCACCTAAACCCTCTCTAAACCACTCACGCACCGGCGCGCCAAACCCGCGCTTGCGTTCGTACAGCAGATCATGCGGCAGGATCTCTTCGAGCGAACGTTTCAGAATGTGCTTGCCGCTCGCACCTTCAACTTTCAAAGCACGCGGCAACGAAAGCGCATACTCAACGAGGTGATGGTCCAAAAACGGCACACGCGCTTCGACGCTCGTCGCCATCGTGATCTTATCGACGCGCATCAGCAGTAACTCCGGCAAACGAAGTTTCAACTCGAGATACGTCATGCGTGCCAGAAACTCCGCGTTCGGTCGCTCCTGCTCGATGTGTTTCAGATACGACTCAACGACTCGCAAGGACGAGAGACCATTCAAACGCTCGCGCACCTGCGGCGCGAGCACGCGCGGCTTGAACGTCTCGTCGTAAACCACCACGCCACCCCAGAATAGCGGTTCGTTAGCGCCGAGACGCCGGATCAACTCGATCGCCGCGCGCTTTCGTCCCGTTGCTTCGAGCGCCGGACGCGAAAGGTTCGAGACCGCGCGACGCAGCGACAGCGGCAACGATTCAGCGTGTCGCCAGAAGTTCTCGTAAATACGCAGGTGGCGCACGTAGTTTTCGTAACCGCTGAAGATCTCGTCGGAGCCTTCGCCAACCTGAACCACGATCGTGCCCGAGTCGCGCGCAAGTTTCGAGACATAGTAAAGCGGCACACAAACCGGATCCGCGATTGGCTCGTCCTGGTGAAACACCATCTGCGGCAGAAAGTCGTGCATCTCTTTTTCGGAGATGATCACCTCGTGATGGTTGGTGCCAAATTGTTTTGCGATGCGTCGCGCCGGCTCGAGCTCGTTGAGATACTCTGCGTCGCTGAAACCCACTGTGAACGTCTCGACCGGTCGTGACATCTGTTCCGACATCAACGCCACGTTCGCAGACGAATCGACACCGCCCGACAGAAACACGCCAAACGGGACGTCAGACATCATTCGTTTGCGAATCGAGTCTCTTAACAATCTCAGAATTTCCGCGCGCTGTTCCTGCTCACTGCCTCCTGCGGCTTTTTCGGGCGGCAGTGCGTCCCAGTAACGCTGCATGTTCAGCGTGCCGTCGCGTTTGACGATCAACATGTGACCGGCGGGTATCTTCTGAATGTCGCGAAAGAGCGTGGTTGGCGCGGGGGTAGTCAGGAACGTCAGGTAGTGATAGAGCGACTGTTCATCGATGTCGGGCGTGACTGCCGGGTGTTGCAGTATCGCCTTGATCTCCGACGCGAAAATGAAGCGGCCGTTTTTGTGATAGAAGTACAGCGGCTTGACGCCGATGCGATCACGCACGAGGACGAGTTGTTCTTTGTTCGCGTCCCAAAGCGCGATGCCGTAGTCGCCTTCGAGGTCGTGAATGAAGTCGAGACCGCGTTCTTCGTACAGGTGCAGGATGGTTTCGGAGTCAGTGCGTGATGAATACTTGTGACCGCGTTTTTCGAGATCGGCGCGCAAGAGAGCGTGATTGTAGATCTCGCCGTTAAATACGAGCCACGTGCGATCGTCGCAGCCGTGCATCGGCTGATGACCCGCGGCTGAGAGATCGATAATTGACAGTCGTCGAAAACCAAAACCGCCGCGGCGTTCGTCGAAGATCAACTCGCCCGCGTCGTCTGGACCGCGATGCGTCATCTCATCGCGCATTCGCGTGAGAAGCGAAGGCTCAACCGAGCCTTCACTCGCTCCATATTCCCAAACTCCACAAATCCCACACATAAATCCGCTTTAATCCGTGTTATCCGTGTCCAGCTTTTATCTCCCAACTAAGCTTGCCCGGTGATCCTGAGATACGCCAGCACGCGGATAAAGCCTCACTAATTTGTCCATAGTCTCTTGATACAGGCTGAGGAACCAGCAGCGGCTGAACATCGGTGCTCAACGCGCTCACGGTTAAACCCGATGCCTCAACCGCATGCTCACGCACTTTCACATCCAACCCTGGCGCGAAGTGAAACCGCACCTCGTAAAGATGCTCACCCTCGCCAATAAATTCATCATCAATCACCCACGCGCGCTCGCGTTTGTTGAAGACAACAGTGCGACGATGAATCACAGGGTACCCATAATGCTCGGCCACTACCTTGTCAAAGTCGTCGCTCGTTTGCCACTCGAGCACACGCGGCCTAGCTTCGTTGCCGATCACAAAAGGCACGTGCAGATCCGTCGTGTTCTGTTCGAGACCGTCGATCTGCACAGTTGAATGATATGCAGTCGAACGAAACGCATGTCGCTTCTCGAGATCGCCGGAATAAACGTACGTGCCGGGATCGACGATGAACGCGCGGCCACCCGCCGAGACTTCAATGCTCAACGCATCATTGTGCCCGTGCGAACCGCGCCCGTTTAATCCCGCGTCACTGGCGTTGAAGCAAAGATAAAGATCGCCGTCACGCATGATGTATGTGCCGGCGTGGGGAAACGCCTGCGAACTTATGCACCGGCTTTTCAGCACGGGATCGGCAAAAGCGCGAGCGCCGATCTCTAAAAGATAAGCATGATCGTCAGCGCTGCGGTGGACCACCGGTAAAACTTGTCCGCTATCCGTGTCGCCAATCAAAGGCGCAAATCCGTCCGGCCTGAGGTAAGCACGGATGTACATCAGCATCTGATGAAGCTTCGTCCAATAGCGTGTTTCAATTTCGACATCGTTGGCTTTGCAAAGCATGAACGAGTAAAGAAAGAGTTCGGTAACAAAACGATGGTAGCCCGTTGACGATTCGAAGTCCGCGCCGTCGGCGAGCACCTGTTTGTCCATCTCACGCTGAATTGCGACCCAGCCGGAGTCACGCCATGCTTCCTCATCTTCAAGTTCGGGAAGCATTATTCCCAGCCACAAAAGGCCAACCATATCTGAAAGATAATGATTGCTGGTCGAGATGTAAGAAAACTCGAGATTGCGTTCAATGTATCTACCGTGCTGTTGTAGCAGCAGCAGAAGGGACTGCAACATCGCCGCCTGCAAATGTGCCGAATGACGAAATATTTCAAATGCGGCCAACAAGTTCATGGCTCGCAGTGCAACTTCCATCGCGCAATTCCAATTCGGACCACGGCCGTAAGGATTCTGCTCGACCCAGCTTTGTAGTTGTGTGAAAAACTCTGCGGCGTAGCGCTCGTCCCTGGTTAACGAATAGGACCGCGCGAGGGTCAGGAAATGGCCCAGACGATTCAGTTCCCAAAGCACGCGCACGTCTGAGCCATCAGTGCGCAGCAATTTAATGTCGCGGTGGTAGTCGAGCGGCCAAACGTAATTCGAGATAGGATCTCGCGTCCATTGAATCTCTTTACCGAAACAGCGTTCTCCAAAGCCAAGTAAGGTCCAGCGGTGGTCGTCAACAATGCGGTTTGCCGAAGCGATTGAATCGTCAGTAGCAGACAGAAAACCATCGAAAAACTTTGCCTCACGAGGACCGCGAAAATGAGTTAACAATTCGTCGGCACTCATGCGCGAAAAAGGACGCCATAACGCCAATGGCTCGTGATCGAATTTACCCGCGCGCTCTTTTCGCTCATTTGATAGAGCAGCACTCCGCCGCAGAGCTTCCCGCGCGAGGGTGGTCAGCTTTACATCCCCACGAACTGCGCGTTTGATTTTCTTGAGAACTGCCATCAAAACGATTCGAGCGCATCGAGAATACGCTCAGACGTTTGTCCGTCCCAGAGAGGTGGCTGGCGCTCCGCTTTCTTCGCGGAACCGTCGAGGGC
>DATEWS010000199.1:0-2542 GCA_035257785.1 Pyrinomonadaceae bacterium | reverse complement strand
GGCCGCTACAACGAAGCTGTGGAACAATGCCGCCGGACGATAGAAATGGATCCTAATTTCGCGGTCGCTCACTGGCACCTGGGACTGGCATATGAGCAGACTGGGACGTTTGATGAAGCTATCGCCGAGTTTCAAAGAGCGATAACGTTGTCAGGAGGCAGTCCACTGTTGAAGGCGTCCCTTGGTCATGCCTATGCGAAAGCAAACAGAAAAGCGGAAGCAACAAAAATTCTTGGCGAGTTAAACGAGCTCTCGAAACAGCGTTATGTTTCTTCTTATGAAAAAGCGGCGATTACTCTGGCGCTTGGCGACGAGAGACAGACATTTGAATGGTTGGAAAAAGCATACGAGGAACATAGCTTCCACATGGTCTATCTAAAGGTGTGGCCACAGTTCAGCGCAATTCGCCGCGATCCAAGATTTCAGCAATTAGTTCAGCGCCTGGGTCTTTAGCGCAACACTTGTTAGATTCAAGGGAACGACCTCATCGAGGACCACCTTGTTGTTCGTCCCTCGTCGATCGGATCCTCGTTTGCTTACTTCAGCATTGTGTATTTTTCGCGAGCCTTCTGGGCTTCTTCAAGACTGCGAAATTTGAACACGCCTCGGGGGTACTGCTTAGGCGCGATGGTCCACCAACGGGCACAATGTCGGAGGAAGCGCTCGAAGTGTGGCTCTCGTGATTCCGGTAGCGCGGCGTTGTTCATCTCCTCGATTGAGCGGAATTTTTGCACAGGCATATCAACTCTCCTCTTTCAAGTTGAACCGCTCACGCAGGGCTGCTGCATCCACTTCGTCCTGCGAACGAACATTTGCCTTCTTCAATCGATAGAGCGCCGCTGGTGTTGCGACTCGCACTGGCGTCCCGTCCACTACTTTGACTTCAGCGTCGATCGTTTCAAAAGTTGCTAGCTCACCAAGCCGTGTTAGCACATCAAAATATAGATCGCCTGTGGGTGGAACGTAACGTAAGGCTGGATATTCCCCGAGCAGATCCATTGAAGAGATCTCGTTAATGTTCGGATCATCTTCGTACGCTGCACGTAATGCAACGCGCAGTTTCTCGATATTCTCCGGTGTCGCGCGTATTAACAGATCACGAGCCTCTGTCGCTCTTACAAGGCCATGAACGCCCATCGCGGCTGCGCCAATGAGCATGTACTCGAGGCCTGTCGACTCAAATGCGCGGAGCACGCGCATGACTTCGTCACGGTCCATGCGGGGAGCATAACCTGTCGCTAGTGCGCACGTCATTCTTAGTCTCCCAACCGAAAATCCATGTTTCCGACGAGTTGCCACACGCCCTCAAACGTGCGCGTCTGCCGGTTCCGCCACTTCGCATGAAGTGAGTTACGGGACTTATAGCCGTATAATTTTCCCAGGAATAAGGGGGAATTATGCAATCTCGATCGAGAATAGAAAACACAACAAAGTCGAACATTCACGTACGTCCTCTTCAAGAGAATGAACTTTCTACCGCCGACTCCATCATGCGACTCGCCTTCGGTACATTCATTGGACTGCCCGAACCAATGTCTTTTATGGGCGATGCTGCCTACGTCCGAAACCGTTGGCTCGCCGATCCTGAGGCTGCCTTTGCTGCCGAGGCTGCGGGCGAAGTTATCGGTTCAAATTTTGCAACTAACTGGGGCAGCGTCGGCTTCTTCGGTCCATTGACGATCCGGCCCGATTTCTGGGACCGAGGTGTGGGCAAACGCTTGATGGAACCTATCTTGGGGCTTTTTGAGAAGTGGGAAACGAGACACGCTGGTCTTTTCACTTTCCCGCAGAGTCAAAAGCACATCGGGCTTTACCAACGGTTCGGATTTTGGCCGCGCTTTCTTACCGCGATCATGTCAAAACCGGTGGAACAAATAACGAGCGCACTGCGGTGGACGAGATTCTCCGAAGTGTCAACTGGTGAACGAGACGATGTCTTGAGCGCGTGCCGCGAAGTAACCGATGCGATCTATGAGGGCCTTGACGTGGCGAGTGAAATCCGCGCCGTCGCTGCGCAAAACCTTGGAGACACAATTCTCCTCTGGGACAACGACAGGTTGATGGCACTCGCTGTCTGTCATGTTGGTCCAGAGACGGAAGCAGGAAGCGACGTTTGCTACATCAAGTTTGCCGCAGTGCGTCCCGCGCCTACCGCGGAACAACATTTCAGCGACTTACTTGACGCGTGCGAGGAGATGGCTTTCGCACGACACGTATCTCGTCTTCGCGGCGGAGTTAATACAGCACGCCATGAAGCTTATCGACATATGCTCGCCCGCGGATTCCGGACGGACATTCAGGGTGTAGTGATGAGTAGGCCGAATGAGGCGGGATACAACCGGCCGGATGTCTTTCTTATCGACGATTGGCGTTAATGCGAAACGTTTCCCACGGGCCTTATCTCAAAGTCAGAATTCGGACCTGGAAGAAAGTCATCTATGAGACGGCGTTCGCTGTCAAGAGTGTTTTAGGCAAACTCTGACTACGACGCCGCGAAGCGCCTGCCGTTGCTCTATTGCTGTTTTTGCTCTTTGACATGAGA
>DATEWS010000198.1:0-13926 GCA_035257785.1 Pyrinomonadaceae bacterium | reverse complement strand
CACGTTGTTAGCGCCGGGCTTGTCTTCTTCGGGAAGAAAAAAGCGGCCGCGCACTGGTTGAACGCCGAGCGTGCTGAAGAGACTCGCCGTGACTTGCGCGTAGGGAATGCGCTCCGGGTCACCGTCGCCGGTGAGATTGATGTTGTCGTCGCTAAAGGCAGCGAGATCTTCAAAGTTCGTGCTCTGATCTTTCCAAGCGAGATACTGGTATGCGGCGATGCCGGGAAACTCACTTGGCGCGGAAGTTTTGTGAACCGAGACAAGTTGCTGCGGATCACGAAAAGGCAACGCCTTCAACAACACCGCATTGACCACACTGAAGATAGTGGTGTTCACGCCAATTGCGAGCATCAACGTGATCACTGCAACCGCCGTAAAACCCGGGTTTCGCAACAAGCTGCGAATGCTGTGCAACAGATCTTTGGTCATAGTTTCTCTGATATAGGTCCTATTGGTCCTATAGGACCTATTCATATCTCAGCGCGACTAACGGATCGACCTTCGTGGCGCGGCGCGCAGGAATGAAGCAAGCCAACAACGCAACGAAGATCAAAACCGCCGACACAATGCCGATCGTTAATCCATCTGTCGGTGTTACACCGAACAACAGCGTCGTCATCAAACGCGTCAACGCAAATGCTCCGGCCAGGCCGATCGCTACACCGATGAGCACGAGCGTGAGTCCATTGCGAATGATCAGCTTGAGCACGTCGATCGTGCGCGCTCCGAGCGCGAGACGAATGCCGATCTCCTGCGTTCGTTGCGTTACTGCATTCGACATCACGCCGTAAATTCCGATCGCCGCCAACACGAGCGCCAAACCGGCAAACACTGACAACAACGACATGTTGAACCGCCGCGCAGCAAACGAGCTTGCGGCAACGTTACTCATCGTCTCGACCTTGGTTACGGGGAGTTGCGAATCGACTTTCCAGATCTCCTGTTTGAGCGCCTGGGCAGTGCTCGCCGAGTCGGCGCCCTGCGTTCGAGCGGCGATCGACATCCATCGCTTCCACGGATTGATCTGCGTGTACGGCGTGTACAGTGCGGGTTCTTCAGGTAGATCCAAACCGAAGTGCTTCACGTCGCCGGCAATGCCGACGATGGTGATCCACTGAATCTCCGGGTTGCGCGCCCAACGAACTCGTTTGCCGAGTGGATCTTCGTTTTGAAAATACTGGCGCACGAGTGCGTCATTCGCGATACCGACGAGCGGCGCCTTTTCATCGAAGTCTGGTGCAGAAAAATCGCGGCCCTTTTGCAACGGAATCTGCATTACTTTGAAGTAGTCGCCAAGAACACTGCGAGTTTCGACGCTCGGTTCGTCGCCGGGCGCGATTGGCGGCCTGCCTTCGACGAGAAAATCGTGATTGAGTGAATCGCCGCTGAGTGGAAGTTCACTGATCATCGCGGCCTGCACGCCCGGCAGTGAATTCATGCCGGCGAGCACTTGTTTTCGAAAACGCGTTTGCGGCGCGACTTCTTTGTAGCGAGTCTCAGGCAATTCGACTCGCATGGTGACCAAGTGATCGGGATTGAAACCCGGCTCGACCGAACGCAGCTTCCAAAAAGTTTTGACGAGTAGACCAGCGCCGACGAGAAGCACGAGAGCCACCGCGAGCTCGACAACTACAAACGTGCTGCGCAGTCGTTGTCGAGCGCTTCCTGCCGTAGCACTGCGGCCACCTTCTTTGAGCGCATCACCGGCGCGACCACGCGAAGCAGCCCATGCAGGCACGAGACCGAAGATCAATCCCGTCAATATTGAAACGCCGAGAGTGAAACCGAGAACGCGTCCATCCACATTAATCTCTGACAACCGCGGCAGGTTATCCGGCTTGAACGACACGAGGAGATTCGTGCCCCAGAACGCAAGCAGTACGGCCGCTGCGCCACCTGCAAGCGATAACAACAAACTCTCGGTCAATAGCTGCCTCATCAAGCGCCAGCGACCTGCGCCGAGCGCGCCACGAATCACAAACTCGCGTTGACGTTCGGCGGCGCGAGCGAGCAGCAGATTCGCGAAGTTTGCGCACGCGATCAGAAGCACAAAACTCACCGCGGCGAACAGGATGTACAGCGACCGTCGCGTTTCACCAACGATCCGTTCGAGAAGTGGGAAGAGCACGGTGCTGCGGTTTTTGTTTTCGGCGGGATATTGCGCGGCGAGGTTCTGGTCAACAACCTGCATCTCCGCCCGCGCCTGCTCGATTGTGACTCCCGGTGCTAGTCGTCCATACGTCCTTAAGAAATGTACGCCACGAAAATTCGCTGCGACCGGGTTCGAGACGTGGA
Organism: Pyrinomonadaceae bacterium; assembly: GCA_035257785.1. Classification (GTDB taxonomy): domain Bacteria; phylum Acidobacteriota; class Blastocatellia; order Pyrinomonadales; family Pyrinomonadaceae; genus PSRF01. Next base: position 11,631 of record DATEWS010000198.1, on the reverse strand, counting down.
CCGGCGTCCATGCTTCAGTCTCTATACGAGGCGTGACAAAGTTGGCGGGCATGACACCGATGATGGTGTACACGTCGCCGCTGAGCGGAATCGTTTTGCCGAGAATCTGCTCGTCGCGGTTGAACTGTTTCACCCACAAGTCATGACTGAGCACAACGACGTAAGGAGCACCGTTTTTGTCGTCTTCGCTGGTGATGAAACGCCCGCGCTCGGGTCTCACGCCAAGCGTCTCAAAGAAGCCGCCGGATACTTGTCCAATCTGAAACTGAACAGGTTCATTGCCGCCGGTGTAAGCCAGCGGCTGCATGACCATGCCGCCAAGTCTGCTAAACGTTTTGCTCTGTGATTCAACGTCAGCAAGATCGGGCGCCGACTGGTTCGAGCGGAAACTGATCAATCGTTCCGGATCGTTGTAAGGCAATGGTCGCAGCAACACGGAGTTAATGACACTGAAGATCGCGGTGTTCACCCCGATGCCGAGAGCGATGGTGATCACAGCCACAGCCGTGAACGCCGGACGCTTCGCCAGACTGCGAATACCGTAGCGGATGTCTTTGATTAGTGAGTCCATAAGCAATCAATCCATCCACAGATTACACAGATTATTTTTTTATCTGTGTAATCGTGAATAGCCTGTTATTCGTACCGAAGCGCTTCGAGCGGGTCGACCTTCGTCGCGCGGCGCGCCGGTATGTAGCACGCGATCAGCGCCACGATCAGCAACACGAGCGTGATTGCCGCAAACGTCAGCGGATCATTCTCACCAACACCAAACAGCAAACTGCGAAGCAGACGCATCAACCCAAACGCCGCACCGAGTCCGACCAGGAGTCCCACTCCAATCACAGCCATTCCCTGCCCCAGGATCATCTTCAACACATCGCCGACCTGCGCGCCGAGTGCGAGACGAATCCCGAGCTCGTGTGTGCGCTGCGAAACTGTGTAAGCCGTAACCCCATAAATGCCCGCCGCGGATAACAGCATCGCCACCGTGCTGAACAGACTGAGCAGGAAAAGATTGAAACGCGGTTGCGTGATCGACTCGCTGACGACGTGTTCCATCGTCTTCACTTGCGAAACGGGAACAGATTTATCGACGTCGTTGACGACCTGCCGTATCGCTCCACTCAAACTCTCCGGCTCAACACTCGAACGCACGACCAGCGACATGGCGGGCCAGGAATCCTGTAACGTCGAAAAATAAATCTCCGATTCCGGCTCCTCACGCAGTTCGATACTGCGAACGTTTCCAACTACACCGATGATTTCATACCAAACAGGCTGTCCGTTTTGGTTTGTGTTTCCGAACGTGATCCTTTTCCCGACCGGGTTTTCGCCCGGAAATATCTCGCGCGCAGTTTGCTGGTTGATAATCATCATGGGCGGAGAGTTCACATTGTCGCGCTCATCGTAAGTGCGACCCTGGATCACCGGAATGCTCATGGCGCGAAAGTAATTCTGAGTAACGGCGCGATAGTTCACCATTGGCCACTTGTCTGGAGTCAGAATCGGACGACCCTCAACACGGAATCCCGTGGTTGGTCCTTTCTCCAAAGGCAGTGTGTTGATGAGACCGGCATCCTGCACGCCGGGTATCGCGCTGATCTTTTCGAGCACCTGGATGTAAAACTTTTCGAAGTCAGTCGCCTTCGCGAAGTTGGTTCCCGAAGGTGTCAGCCGCGCGGTCAATACCTGTTCCGAAACGAAGCCCGTGTTTACCGACTGGAGGCGCAGGAAGCTCCTGAAGAGCAATCCCGCGCCGGCCAGCAACACCACGCACAGCGCCACTTCACTTGCGATCAGCGCCTGGCGAAAGCGACTTTGACGGCGACTTGCGGACGTACCGCGACCAGTTTCCCTGATTGTTTCCTGAACATCGGGACGCGAGATCTGAAGTGCCGGCACGAGACCGAAAAGTATTCCAGTTAACACTGAAGCGGCGAACGTGAAGCCGAGAATACGCAAGTCGAGATGAATCTCGTTGAGACGCGGAAAATCTGCGGGCAGGAGTTTTGTGATCGCAGCGAGTCCCCAAACCGCGACCAATACACCAACAGCGCCGCCAGTGAGCGCGAGGATCGTGCTCTCAGTAAACAACTGTCGCATCACGCGCCAGCGCGACGCGCCGAGCGCGGTGCGGATCGCCATCTCCTTCTGTCGCGCAGCGCCGCTCGCAAGCAGCAGATTCGCGACGTTCGCACAGCCAATCAGCAGCACGAACGTGACGGCGCCAAGCAGCAACCAGAGCACCTTGTTTGTATCGCCGATGAGGTGTTGATGAAGTGAAACAACTTTATCGAAACGACGATTGTTTGTGTCGGGATACTGCTGTCGCAAACGCGCGGTGATCGTCTCCATTTCCGCGGCGGCCTGCTGCACAGACACGCCGGGTTTTAAAAGCGCAACGGCCGCGAGGTAACCCATGCCGCGCGTCTGTCTCACGTCCTGGTTCGGGAACAACTCGGGCACGAGTTGCAAAGGCGGAACCCACACTTCCGTTTTGTCGGGATATTGAAAACCTGGAGGCGCGATGCCGACGACGGTGAAGTTTTTGCCGTCGAGCGTGATCGGTTTTCCGACCAGCGACGGATCTGAGCCGAAGCGTCGTTGCCAGAGCGTGTTGCTCACGACGACTACCGCATCGTGTCCGGCTTGTTCGTCCTGCGGAATGAAGAAGCGGCCGTACTGCGGCGTCACTCCGAAGACGTCGAAGAAGTTTGCATTCGTCTGCGCGAGATCGAGCCGTTCCGCCTGGTCCGAAAGGGCGAGGTTCGAGGTGGTTGTTTTGATCGCCGCCAGATGTTCGAAGACTGTGTTTTGCGCACGCCAGTCGAGGAAGTTTGCCGACGTGACCTGACCGCGCTTGCCTTCGCGATTCGTTTCCTGAATGGCGATGATGCGTTCGGCGTTTCGATACGGCAGACGCCGCAACAACACGTTATCGACAACACTGAAGATTGCAGTGCTTGCTCCGATGCCTAGTGCGAGCGTGATCACCACGATGGCCGTAAAACCCGGATGTTTCAACAACCCTCGCACGCCATAGCGAATGTCTTTGATAATTGATTCCATAGACCAATCCATCCACAGATTTCACGGATTTTTCTGTGTAATCTGTGGATAGCCCTTTCATTCGTACCGAAGCGCGACCAGTGGATCGACTTTCGTTGCGCGGCGCGCGGGAATGAAGCAGGCGACGAACGCCACCGCAATCAACAAACCCGCGACTACCGAAAACGTAAACGGATCCTTCGCCGTCACTCCAAACAACAACGACTGCATCACACGCGTCAGCGCAAACGCACCAAGTAAACCCAGGATCACACCAACGAGCGTGAGCAACATTCCCTGCCGCACCACCAGCTTCAACACGTCGCCCTGTCGCGCGCCCAACGCCATGCGCACACCGATCTCGTGTGTGCGTTGCGCAACTGAGTAAGACATCACGCCGTAAATTCCGGTGGCTGCAAGAATCATCGCGAGCGCCGCAAACATTCCGAGCAACGTCGTGCGATAACGCGGCCCGGCAGTTGACGACTCGACCCAATCGCTCATCTTCCTGACCGCTGCGATTGGCTGGTCCGGATCCAGCGCGTGTACTTCTTTTCGGACCGCTCCCACAATGCTCAATGGATCGCCCTGCGTGCGGATCGCGAGATTGAACCGGCCAATGTTTCGCGTTGGAAAGTACATCGCGGGGAACGGCTGGCCCCCGAGCGACTGGTGACGGATGTCACCGACCACGCCGATGATTTCGAAGGGTTGCCCGCCCATCGCCGAGATGAGACGTTTGCCTAGCGGCTCCTCGTTTGGAAAAACGCTGTCGACGAGCGTTTGGCTGACGAGCGTTACCCTGTCGCCTTGTCGCACTTCCTGTTCAGTGAAGTTGCGCCCGCGCAACAACGGAATGCGCATTGCACTGAAGTAATTCTGATTAACGCGACGAAAGTCCGCGTCGAAAGCCTGATCGATCGATACCGGAGGCCGGCCTTCAACAGTGAAAGGAAGATCGTTTAGTTGACCGCTGAGTGGCAGCTCAGTGACTAAACCAACTGACTGAACGCCGGGTAAAGAAGCAACGCGCGTCTCGAGTTGCTGCCAGAAGTTCGCTGCCTTCTCTTCGTCAGAATATTTCTTGTGTGGAAGATCGAGTCGCAACGTCAGAACGTTATTCGAATCGAAACCGGGATCGACGTTTTGCAATGCGATCAGACTACGCACCAGTAAACCGGCTCCGATTAACAAAACCACGGCGACTGCACTTTCAAAGACGACGAGCAAACTGCGCGTTCGATTTCGCATAACGCCTTCGGAACCACGCGCGCCGTCTTTCAACGAATCGCTGAGGTTCACTTTCGTGGTGCGAAACGCGGGCGCGAGTCCAAACAACAGCCCGGTCACGACTGAGATGAGCAGTGTGAATGCAAGCACAGTGGCGTCGATCCTGACATCCACCGTCCGTGGCAAACTGTCAGCACTCAAACTCACGAGCAGTTGCACGCCCCAGATAGCCAATAACGCGCCAAGCGCACCGCCAAGGATCGAGAGCAGCAGACTTTCGGTGAGCATCTGGCGGATGATGCGCAGTCGACTCGCACCAAGCGCAGTTCGCAGTGCAATCTCTTTCTGCCTCGCAGCCGCACGGACCATCAGCAGATTCGCAACGTTCGCGCAGGCAATCAGCAGCACCAATCCGACCGCGCCGAAGAGAATGAACACAGTTGTTCGCGAGCTGCCGACGAGCTGTTCGCGTAACGAAAGCAGGCGAAGGTTCCAGCCCGTGTTGCTGTCGGGAAACTGTTCTGCGAGTTGAGCAGCGATGACATCGGTGTCAGCTTGTGCCTGGAGCAGAGTGACTCCGGGTTTTAGCCTGCCGATGGGCCGGAGAAAATGCGCTTTGCGCTGCTTCATATCCGGATTGACGTCGAACGTCATCGGCACCCACAACTCCGCGGACTGTGGCAGGCTCAAGCCCGCCGGCATCACACCGATAACTTGATATGGCTTGCTGTCGAGAATGATCGTCTTACTAAGGATGGCGGGATCGCCGGCGAAGTGTTTCTGCCAGAATTCATGACTAAGTACGGTTACCTGATCCTGACCAGTCTTCTCGTTTTCGAGTGTGAAGCCACGACCGAGCGCGGGAGCGACTTTGAAAGTATCGAAATAGTTTCCGGTGACGGTCGAAGCCATGATCCGTTCCGGATCCCCGCTGCCGGTGAGATTCAGCGGCATGGGGAGTGTGCCCGAAGCGGCCAACTGTTCGAAGGTTTTGTTTTGGCTGCGATAATCGAGGAAGTCGAGCGGCGACACGCTGGCGCGATTCCCACCATTGCGAATATTTCCGTAGACCCAGACGAGTTGATCGGGCTCAGGAAACGGCAACGGCTGAAGCACGACTGCATTAACAAGACTAAAGATAGCGGTGTTTGCGCCGATACCGAGAGCAAGCGCGACCAACGCGATAACCGTGAACGCGGGGCGTTTGAGCAAGCCGCGAAAGCCGTAGCGAATGTCTTTGAGTAGTGAGTCCATCTTTTTGATCCATCCACAGATTACGCAGATTGCTTTTAATTAATCTGCGTAATCTGTGGATGCCTTTCATTCGTAGCGCAATGCATTCAATGGGTTCACGCGCGATGCGCGACGCGCGGGCAGATAGCCGGCGAGTAGCGCCACGAGCGTCAATACAATTGCCGCTGCCGTGAGCGTCAAAGGATCTGTCGGGCTCATGTTGAATAACTGCGTCGCGATCAAACGTGCACCCAGTAAAGCTGCGGGGACACCAATCACGAGTCCAGCCAACACGAGGTAAAGCGTCTCACGCAAAATCATCCACGCGATGTTGCCACCGCGCGCACCAAGCGCCATGCGAATGCCGATCTCATTCGTGCGGCGCGCGACGCCATGGGCCATCACGCCGTACAAACCGATGCACGCGAGGATCAGAGCGAGCGCGCTAAAGAAGCTGACGAGTTGTGCGATCAAGCGATCCTGATTCAGGTTGTCACGCAATCGATCGTTAAGAGTTGTGACGCCGAAGATTGGCAGCTTATCATCGATCTGGTTGACCATCTGCCGCACCTGATTGGTGATCGCTGTTGGATCCGACAACGTGCGGATGTGAATGGTGGCCATGAAAGCAGCCCCGTTCTGAATCTGGAGTATCGGGCGATAAATTGTGGCTTCGGGTCTGTCACGTGGATCGTCTGACTTGATGTCGCCCACCACGCCGACTATCTCGATCGACTTGCCGTTGTCAGTCTCATCATCGAATGTGAACGTGCGGCCGATCGGATTCTGATTTTGGAAATAGTGCTCCGCGAAAGTTGAGTTGACGACTGCGACAAACTGCGACGACGGCGTATCGCGCTGTTCGATGTCGCGCCCACGCAGCAACGGAATTCCCAGCGTCTCTGCGTATTTGGGTCCCGCAAGGACGTCCTGCACCGTCAGATCTTCATCAGGTTGCGCGACGTAGCCGGTGACTTTGATACTGCTCGTCCGGCGCGTGCCGCTCAAGGGCGCATACGTGGCCATGGACACGTTGCGAACCTGCGGAACCGAACCGATGCGATCGATAACTTGTTGATAGAGCGAGCCGAGTTCAGTTGGTTTGTAGCCCGCGAGACGCGGATCGATTTCGAGTAAGAGCAGGTTGTTGCGATCGAAACCGAGGTCCTCACCCTGGAGTTTCACGAGACTGCGCGCGAATAGTCCGGCGCCCGTGAGCAGGACCATCGACAGTCCAACCTGCATTACGACCATCAGCGACGAGAGATTGAAGCGCAGGAAACCAGTTCGCATGCGGTTCTTCTCTTTCATCGCCGAGGACAGGTTTGTCCTACTCGCCTGCACTGCTGGCACGAGGCCAAACAACACACCGGCGACGATCGAAACTCCGAGAGTGAACAGCAACACGCCTGCATCAGGACGTGTATCGAGCGGCGAGCTTCTCGCCACGAGGTTGACGAGCACGGTCACGCCCCATTGCGCCAGCAGCACACCACACACACCACCGATGATGGCGAGCAACATGCTCTCGGTGAGTAGTTGGCGAACAATGCGCCAGCGCGTTGCGCCGAGCGCCATGCGCAACGAGATCTCAGACTTTCGAGATGCGGCGCGTGACAACAGCAGACTGCCGACGTTTGCGCACGCGATCAGCAGGACCATGCCGACGATTGCCATCAGCATCTGTAGCGGCGTTGAATAAGCTCGACGCAGTCCGGAAAGACCACCCTGTCCGGAGACAAGCGTGATGTACGTGTTTTGAATTCCCTTCTGTCGGTCTTCGGTGAGCTGGCTGCCGGCTTCTTGAGTTAGGAACTGTTGCAATGCGAGATTCATGTTCGCCTGCGCCTGGGCCATCGTCACGCCGGGTTTGAGACGGCCGAGAGGCGTAAGCCAGTAAGCCTGAGTGTTGGTGAGATAATTGCCGCGCAGTTCGATCTGCGGCTGGAAAGATAGTGGCAGCCAGTAATCAGGAGGACGGCGTACGCGTATACCGAAGAATTCCGGCGGCGCGATGCCGGCGACGGTGAAGTTCAAGCCGTTGATGATGAGAGTCTTGCCGACGATGTTTGGATCGCTGTTGAATTGTTGTTTCCAGTAGCGATGACTGATCACCGCGGCGGGTGGAGCGCTCGGGTTATCGTCTTCGGGCGTGAGCATGCGTCCTCGCATTGCCTTCACACCGAGCACTGCAAAATAGTTCCCGGTTACGAGATGACCGCGCGCGCGTACTGCTGCGTTCGCTTGCGAGTCGGTTTGTCGCACGCTCAAAGGGCTCTCGCCGCTACGCACCGCCACGATATCCTGGAAAGATTGATTGTTCTTGAGCAGATGTTCGTAGGACGCGTAGGAGAATAGTTGCCAGACGCCCGTGCGCGGCGAGTCTTCGATTGAAGTTCCCTCGCCAGTTGCGTCGCTGAAGAGCACGAGTTCTTCGGGTTTGTAAACCGGAAGTTTCTTCAGCATGACTGCGTTAACAAGCGTGAAGATCGCAGTGTTGGCGCCAATGCCGAGCGCGAGCGTGAGCACCGCGATGAGCGCAAAGCCTTTGCGCTTGAACAAACCGCGGAAACCATAGCGAATGTCTTTGAATAATTGATCCATAATAAGTCCTATAGGTCCAATAGGACCTATTCGTATCTAAGCGCGACCAGCGGATCGACTTTCGTTGCGCGGCGCGCCGGCAGGTAGCAAGCGACGAATGCCGCCACCAGCAAACAAACGGAAACGACGCTGAACGTCAGTAGATCAGTCGCCTGAACACCAAACAACAACTTCTCGATAAAACGCGTGATGGCCCACGAGCCGGCCAAACCGATGACCATGCCGAGCAGCGCGAGCTTCATCCCGTGCTTAACGACGAGCTTCAACACATCCGCACTGCGCGCGCCGAGCGCGATGCGAATTCCGATTTCCTGTGTGCGCTGCGTGACCGCAAACGCCATCACGCCGTAAATTCCGATCGACGCGAGTAACAGCGCCACGAATGCAAAGATCCCGAGCGTCACTGACGAAAACGAGTAAACAGCGACAGATGTCGATCGCACTTCCTCCATCGTCTTCACGTCGAAGACAGGCTGGTCTTTGTCGATGGCCCAGACCTGTTGGCGCAACGCACCGGCAAGTGAACCCGGATCAACACTCGTTCTTGCCACCAGCACCATTGCATTCCACGAATCCTGCGCGTGCGGCAGGTAGTACTCAGGCGTGACCGGAAGATTCAGTTCATGCTTGACGTCTGCAACGACGCCGATCACCTGCATCCACGGCGCGCGCTCGAGTGGTCCATAAAACCGAATGCGTTTGCCAATAGGATCCGCGCCCGGCCAGTGCTTGCGCACGAACGCTTCGTTGACCATCACAACGGGCAGCGCGCCCGCTTTGTCCTGATCCGTAAAGCCGCGACCACGCACGATCGAAATACCCATCGTGCCAAAGTAATCAGGCGTGGCGACGCGATAGCGCCCGTCGTTCTCGTCTCCTGGTCCAGGTTCAGGTTCACCTTCAACGAGGTAAGCATCGGAAGAGTTGGCGCCGCCGAGTGGGAGATAGTTGACGACGGCCGCTGATTCGACACCGGGCTGTGTCTTCACACGTTGGACCAGGTCGTTGTAGAACGCGGCGCGCGCGGGCCCGTCTTTGTACTTCGCCCCCGGCAACACGAGGTTCATCGTGAGTACGTGATCGGGATTGAAGCCGGGATTAGTCTTGAGCAGTGAAAGAAAACTGCGCGTCAACAACCCTGCGCCAACCAGCAAAACGAGCGAGAGCGCGACTTCAAAAACTACGAGCGAGCTTCGCAAGCGGTGCGAGCTGCCGGTTGTTTGCCTGCTGCCGTCTTTCAACGAGTCGTTGAGATTTGTTTTGGAAGCCTGTAACGCGGGCGCGAGGCCAAAGACGATACCGCTCAGGAGCGAGAGGCCGAGCGTGAATAGAAGCACCGAAGTGTTGATGCCGAGGTTATACCAGCCGGGTGCAAACCTCGACGCTTCACCCGGGTTCGCTGCGCGCAACGCATCGATGCCCCAGAAACCGATCAGCACTCCAACTACGCCACCGATAAGCGCAACGATCAAACTTTCCGTTAACAACTGCCGCACGATCCGCCAGCGACTCGCACCCAGCGCAGTTCGCAAAGCGATCTCTTTTTGACGTCCACTCGCACGCGCGAGCATCAGGTTCGCGACGTTCGCACACGCAATCAACAGCACGAATCCCACCGCGCCCATCATGATCCATAGTGCGGTGTCGTACGTGCGCACGGTGTCGGCAACTATTGGAAAGATCGTCGCGCCCCAACCTGTGTTCGTTTCCGGAAATTGCTGCTCGAGGCGCGCGGTGACGTTGTCCAGTTCGGCCTGCGCCGTGACGATCGAAACACCCGGTTTAAGTCTGCCGAGCACGTAGTAACTGTGATTGCCGCGACTCTTCATCAACTCCGGCGTCATCGGGAGCGGCGCGTAGACTTCGGCGCCTTTCGGAAAGTTGAAACGCTCAGGCATGACACCGACAACTGTGCGCGTGATGCTGTTGATGGTAATCGTCTTGTTAAGAATGTTTGGATCGCCGCCGAAGCGTCTTTGCCAGAGACTGTGAGTGATGACTGCGACGGCGTCCTTCCCGGGGTGATTTTCTTCGGGCAGGAAGGTGCGACCCATGATCGGCTTCATGCCCGTGGTGTCGAGGAAATTCGCTGTGACTAAGAAACCTTGTATGCGTTCGGGGGGATCGATGCCGGTGAGATTCGCACTCCACCAGCGATAGAGCGCTAGTTGTTCGAAGGATTGAGTTTGAGACTGCCAGTCGAGATAGTTTGCGACAGTGGTTTCGTTGTGAAGTACACCGCGGCTGGGCAGTTTGTCCCAGATAGCGACGACGCGATCGAGTTCGGGGAACGGCAGGGGTTTCAGAAGGAGGGCGTTGATGGCACTGAAGATGGCGGTGTTAGCGCCGATACCGAGGGCGAGTGTGACGACGGCGATGATCGTGAAGCCGGGCCGTCTCAAGAGATTTCTTACTGCGTAACGAGCGTCGCTTAAGAGACTCTCCATAATCGGCTCCTCCAGACACACTGGTGACGTCAACGTGAATTCACGTTCGTTAACTATCTTGGTGTTGAGCAACTACAGGGAAATCTGAGCTGTTCGCTCCTGCACCGGGTTCGCGATCCAGCCATCCTCAAGCCGGATGATCCGGTTGCCATACTCCGCATTCGTCTCCGAGTGCGTGACCTGCACGATAGTCGTGCCTTCATCATTAAGTCGCTTAAACATGTCCATGATCTCTTTGCCCTGGGCCGAGTGGAGATTGCCGGTCGGCTCGTCGGCGAGAATGATTCGCGGATTCGCGACCACCGCGCGCGCAATTCCTACCAGCTGCTGTTGGCCACCGGAAAGCTGAGTCGGGAAGAGATCTTTTTTCCCTACCATCTGAAAGCGATCGAGCGTGTCGCAAACTATCGACTGTCGATCTTTTTTACTTACGTCGCGATAGGAAAGTGGCAGTTCGAGATTTTCGAAAACAGTTTGATCGTCGAGGAGGTGATAGCTTTGGAAGACAAACCCTACGTTCTGATTACGCAGTGCTGCACGCTTCTTCCCGTCGAGCTTATGGACCGGCACGTCGTCGAAGTAATACTCGCCGGTCCACGATTGATCGTGCATGCCGAGAATGTGCAATAAGGTCGACTTCCCTGCTCCTGACGGACCCATGATCGACACAAACTCACCGGGCTTGATGTCAAGATTGATCCTTCGCAAGACGTAGGTCTTGGTTGGACCATGCGAGAAGGCCTTCTCAACGCCGCGCAAACTGATCATCCGATTGCTCCAAAGCCGCTTTCAGCCAACTCACGTTTTGCTTCCTGAATCTCGCGACGATCGGCGCCCGCTTCTTCTTCGACGATCAGGCCGTCGAATAAGTGGACGATGCGATCGGCGTGTTGGGCGTAGCGCGGATCGTGAGTGACCATGCAGATGGTGGCGCCGGCGCGGTGCAGTTCGCGCATCAGTTCCATCACTGCTTCACCATTGGTGGAGTCAAGGTTTCCGGTAGGCTCGTCAGCTAGCAGGATGCTTGGCTGACCACCGACTGCGCGTGCCACAGCGACGCGCTGTT
>DATEWS010000197.1:0-5807 GCA_035257785.1 Pyrinomonadaceae bacterium | reverse complement strand
CAAAATGGTCACAAGCGCCCGGGCTTACGCCGGCTCAATCAAAACGTTATCGAACTGAGCCACAGCGAACTCGGCAAACGCTGGCTGCACTGCGACTACTTACCCGAACTATTGTTCACTGAAAACGACACGAACGTTCAGCGCCTCTTCAACGCTTCAAACGGCACGCACTTCGTTAAAGACGGCATCAACGACTACATCGTTTACGGTAATAAAAACGCAGTCAATCCCGAGCAAGTCGGAACCAAGGCTGCTGCGAATTACAAGTTAACAATTGGACCAGGTGAGACTGCGACCGTTCGCCTTCGGCTGACGAACTTAAAAAACCTGAACGCGTTTAACGATTTCGAGCAACTCTTCGCAGCTCGAATTCGCGAGGCTGACGAGTTTTACAACACCGTCATTCCTGAGGCGCTTTCTGACGACGCGCGATCGGTGATGCGCCAGTCATTCGCGGGAGTGCTCTGGTCCAAACAGTTCTATCACTACGTTGTCGAGCAGTGGCTGGAAGGCGATCCGACGACGCCGAAACCGCCGAGCGAACGTGTGCGCGGACGTAATTCTCAGTGGAAACACCTGTACAACGCCGACGTGATTTCGATGCCGGACAAGTGGGAATACCCGTGGTATGCCGCGTGGGATCTCGCGTTTCATTGCGTACCGCTGGCGCTTGTCGATTCGGAGTTCGCGAAAGATCAACTGCTGTTGATGCTGCGCGAGTGGTACATGCATCCGAATGGGCAACTGCCCGCGTACGAGTGGGCGTTCGGGGATGTCAATCCGCCGGTCCATGCATGGGCCACATGGCGTGTTTACAAGATCGAGAAGAAACGTCGTGGCGTGGGCGACACAGTTTTTCTGAAGCGTGTGTTTCAAAAGCTGCTGTTGAATTTTACCTGGTGGGTCAATCGTAAAGACGCCGACGGCATGAACATTTTCCAGGGTGGCTTTCTCGGACTAGACAACATCGGCGTGTTTGATCGCAGTGCGCCGCTGCCGACCGGCGGACACATTGCGCAATCCGATGGCACGAGCTGGATGGCGATGTATGCGCTCAACCTGCTCGCGATCGCGCTGGAGCTGGCGAAAGAAGATCCATCGTACGAAGACGTGGCCAGCAAGTTCTGGGAACATTTTCTACACATCGCGCGCGCGATGAACAATCGCGGCGACGATGAAATCCGTTTGTGGGACGAACAGGACGGTTTCTTTTACGACGTGCTGCACCTGCCGGAAGGCAAACCGTACCCGATGAAAGTTCGCTCGATGGTGGGTTTGATTCCATTATTTGCGGTGGAGACGCTCGAACCTGAGTTGCTCGATCGGCTGCCCGACTTCAAACGTCGTATGGAATGGCATATCGCGAATCGTTCCGACCTGACGGGGAACGTTGCGTGTATGCGCACGCCAGGGAACGCAGAGCGACGTTTGCTTTCGATCGTGAGCCGCGATCAGTTGCGACGTGTCTTGCGGTTTATGCTTGACGAAAATGAGTTTCTTTCGCCGTACGGCATCCGCGCGATCTCGCGGTTTCACAAAGACAATCCGTACATGCTGCAAGTCAACGGCACCGCGCATCGCGTGGATTACGAGCCGGCGGAATCGAGTAACGGTTTGTTCGGTGGTAATTCAAACTGGCGTGGTCCAATCTGGTTCCCGCTCAACTACTTGCTCATCGAGTCGCTGCAAAAGTTTCATCACTATCTGGGCGAGGATTTCAAAGTCGAGTGTCCCGTCGGTTCGGGTCAGATGTTGACGCTTTGGGAAGTGGCCGGCGAGATCTCGAAACGACTCTCACGCATCTTCCTGCGCGATGCAGATCAGCGCCGGCCAGTGTTCGGCAACGTCGAGAAGTTTCAAACGGATCCGAATTGGCACGACCTCATTCCTTTTCACGAGTACTTCCACGGCGACAACGGCTCAGGCATCGGCGCCAGTCACCAGACCGGTTGGACCGCACTCGTCGCGAAATTGCTTCAACAATCCGGCGAATAACTCTGCGGCTCTCTGCGTATCTCTGCGCTCTCTGCGTTGAAAATATTAATTAACGCAGAGAGCCGCAGAGAGCCGCAGAGAACCGCAGAGAAATTTTCCTTGTAAGGATCTTCTTCGTGGCCCGACTCATGATTGTTTGACGAACTCAGCAGGAGGACGCAATCAACATGAGAGATCGATGGGCAATCATACTTGCAGGTGGAGATGGAACTCGCTTACAACCAATGACGCGCGCGATCACCGGCGACAATCGACCCAAACAATTCGTGCCCGTAATCGGTGGGAGCAGTCTGTTGGACCAGACGAGGCGACGAACAGCACGGTCCATAATGCCGGGTCACACTTTTATCGTCGTCACCAGGAAGCATCTTCGCTATTACGAGCCACTGGCCCATGAGATCTCGCCAGGTCTACTGCTTGAGCAACCAAACAACAAGGGAACAGCACCGGCGATTCTTTATTCCCTGCTACGCGTCGCGACAAAATCGCCGCAAGCCATCGTGGCGCTGTTCCCTTCCGATCACTTTTTTGCAGACGATGAAGAGTTTATGTCGCACATCGATGCCGCTTTTGAGGCGGTGGAATCGCGGCCGAAGACAATCACGTTACTCGGCATGACACCGACGAACGCTGAAAAAGAATATGGATGGATTGAGCCACACCGAACGGTGCTTGGAAGCGCCGTCCGTTCAATCACGCGTGTCAAAAGGTTTTGGGAGAAACCGAGTGCGACCCTGGCCGCTGCGCTCATGGAACGCGGTTGCTTGTGGAATAGTTTTGTGATGGTCGGGCGTGTAGACGCGTTGTTGAAGATGACGCGTGCAGCGTTACCGGAGTTATACGCGAGGTTCGCTGCGATAACACCTACGTTTGAATCCCGCGATGAACACAAAGCCCTCGCTAATCTTTATGCAACACTTATCGATACAAACTTTTCACACGAGGTGTTGGCAGCGCGCCCGCAGGATCTAACAGTGATGCGAGTAGGCGACGTTGGCTGGAACGATCTCGGCGAGCCGTCACGTGTTCTAACTACGCTCGCCCGTCTGGGCGTGCAGTCACATTTGGCAATCTCAGCAAGTTAAGAGGAATCATCATGAAAGCAATTGCAGTTAAGCCCGGCGTTCCCAACACTGTTCATTTAACGGAACTGCCGGCGCCAAGAGTCAGTGACATTCCGAACGGCCGCGGCGTGCTCGTGCGTGTCTTGCGCGTCGGTGTCGATGGCACAGACAAAGAGATCAACGCCGCCGAGTACGGCCAGGCGCCTGCGGGTTATGAGTTTTTAGTTATCGGGCACGAAGGCTTTGGCCAGGTCGAGGCAGTTGGACCAAACGTGACGGAAGTAAGACCTGGCGATTACGTGGTCGCAACTGTGCGCCGGCCCGGTTCGAGTATCTACGACTTGATTGGCACTAACGACATGACCACGGACGACACGTATTTTGAACGTGGCATCAACCTGCGACACGGCTTCATGAGCGAATACTACGTCGATGATGCGGAGTTCATCGTGAAAGTTCCGCAAGGGTTGAAGGAAGTCGGTGTGTTGCTGGAACCTACGACAGTTGTTGAAAAAGGCATTGCGCAGGCTTACGAGATTCAGCGTCGCCTGCGTGTGTGGAAACCGAAACGCGCGGCCGTGATGGGCGCCGGTACGATCGGTTTGCTGGCCACGCTGGTTCTGCGTCTCAAAGGTTTGGAAGTGACGACTTTTGGCAAGGTGCCCAAGCCTTATCTGAACTCTGATTTGATCGAAGCGATCGGCGCCACTTATCAATCGACTGACGATCTTTCAATCATCGAAGGCGCGAAGAAGTATGGTCCGTTCGACCTTATCTTTGAGGCGACAGGGTATTCGCCCGTCGTGTTCGAAAGCATGCAGGCATTGGGAAAGAACGGCGTGCTCGTGCTGTCGAGCGTGACAGGCGGTGATCGCAAGATCGAAGTGCCCGCCGACAAGATCAATCTCGAGTTTGTGCTCGGTAACAAAGTGATGGTAGGCACCGTCAACGCGAATCGAGAGTACTTCGAGATGGGTGTCAAAGATCTCGCGCAGGCGGAAGCTGAATATCCCGGCTGGTTGCGCAGACTCCTGACACATCCCGTGAAAGGCCTCAACAATTACGAAGAGTTGTTTGCCAAACTCACGAACCCGAACGGCGCGATCAAAGTTTTCTGTGAAGTGGCGGAACTATGATTCAGTTGGACCAGCAAAGCTGTCGCGATCTGGATATCGCATCGTCCCGCGAGTGGCTCGAGACTAACGGCATCGGCGGGTTTTCATCGTCGACGATCGTTGGTCTGAATACGCGCCGTTATCACGGGCTACTGACTGCCGCAACCAAACCGCCTGTGGGCCGAATGGTTTTGCTGTCGAAGCTGGAAGAGACTCTGGTGGTTGATGGTCGTCGTTACGAGTTGTCAGCGAATCAATATCCTGGCGTCGTTCATCCGCAGGGCTTCAATTATCAAACCGGTTTTCGCCTCGATCCATTTCCGATTTTCACGTACGAAATCGAGGGAATACGTATCGATAAATCTGTGTTCATGGTCCAGGGGGAGAACACGACTGTGGTTCAATATCACACGAGCTCCCCAACAAACGCGACGCTCGAGATTCGCCCGTTAATCGCATTTCGCGATTACCACAGCACAACACACGAAAACAGCGCGCTGGACCAGCACGTCCAAATCGAAAGTGGCCTGGCTACCCTGAAGCCGTATACCGATCTACCGGCAATTTATCTGGCGCACAATGCTCGCGACATCGACGCACACGGTTTCTGGAATCGCAATTTTCAATACGCAGTCGAGCAGGAACGGGGGCTCGACTTCGTCGAAGATCTTTTCAGTCCGTGCGTCTTAACCTTCGATTTGGAATCAACTGCAACTGTAATCGCTTCAACACAGCCACACGATGTGAGCCAGGCGGATGAGTATCGCAACCGGCGAAAGACGTCCAGAAGCGCAAACGATCTCATCGATACACTCACAACTGCCGCGGATCAATTCATCGTGGCGCGAGAACAAGGCAAGACAGTGATCGCGGGTTATCACTGGTTTGCTGACTGGGGCCGCGACACGATGATCGCACTTCCCGGTTTGGCGCTCGCAACTGGACGCATCGAAGTTGCTAAAAGCATTCTGCGCGAGTTTGCCAAGCACGTGGACCAGGGCATGTTGCCGAACCGCTTTCCGGATGCCGGCGAAACTCCCGAATACAACACCGTCGACGCGACGCTCTGGTATTTCGAAGCTGTCCGATCACTACTGCATCACACCAACGACTACGACTTCGTGCGCGAAAATCTTTACGACGTGTTGAAGAACATCATCAAGTGGCACATAAAAGGCACTCGTTACCGCATTCATGTTGATGACGACGGATTACTTTATTCCGGTGAGCCGGGAGTTCAGTTGACCTGGATGGATGCAAAGGTTGGCGACTGGGTCGTCACCCCACGACACGGTAAACCGGTTGAGATTCAGGCGCTCTGGTACAACGCACTGAAAGTGATGGAACACTTAACGGGCGCGTTCGAAGACGCAACCGCTAAAGACAAGTTTGCGGTTATGGCTCAGCAAGCGTCTGATAGCTTCAACAAGCAGTTTTGGAACGCTGAGCTCGGTTGCTTGTACGACGTTGTCGATGGCGAATCGTTTGATGCTTCGATCAGGCCAAACCAGGTCATTGCAGTGAGCCTCGCCAATTCAATGGTGTCCACCGAACAAGCGCGCAGCATTCTCGCGGTTGTCGAGCGTGAACTGCTCACGCCCAGAGGCTTGCGAACGCTATCGCCGAAAGATCC
>DATEWS010000196.1:0-2839 GCA_035257785.1 Pyrinomonadaceae bacterium | reverse complement strand
CGTTGGCTTCAATATTCGCTCTGTTTGCGCGAGCCACGAGTCGAGCCATTCAGAGTATTCGTCGAGCGACGTTTCGCGGAATTTGCGATCGTTAAAACTCTTCGTCAGATTGTACGGAGGATCGGCAAACATCAGATCCACTGAACGGTCGGGCAGCTTCGGAAGCGCGTCGAACACATCCTGGCAGAACACACGGTCATACACCTCTGCTTTCGCAGCCGGCGACTCAAGTTGCCGCAACGCCGCGTGGTAACGCGTCAACTCCGCGTCAGAGAGTGTCAACGTTCGATTGAGAGGGGCCCGACTCATGCAAGTTCACTTTATCGTAAATCGAAAAAATTATGAGATCATTCGCGCCATGAGGTAATATGCTCAGCGCTTTGCTATAATTCGTTTTCGCTTTCTTCTCTTACTCGCTGTAACAGCAGTGTTTACGAGGCAGTTGTCTCCCTGGCCTTGGGAGATAGCTACCAAATTCGAAGTGTAGACTGTACACGAGCTGCCGTCATAGATGTCAGAAGACACGAAGCAACCTGGTTCTGAAGAACCCACACCGCCGGGCGTCTCAGATTCTGAGGCGTCCGGCACGCCACCACCGTCAGCAATTCCACCCGCAGGAACGCTCGCCGGAGCCGACGCTGAAAAAGCGTCGATGGTCGAGCAGGCGAAAGCTCGTGTAGCTGCGGTGAAAGAATCATTGGAGCAGCCGGCAGGAGCAGGTGCACCGAAACCTCCAGTCAAGAAAAAAGAAGAAGGTCCGAAGCCGACCGACGCCAGCGAACATCCACTCGTCAAAAAACTCAAAGCGAAATTCAGCGATGCGATTGGCGAAGCGTCTGAGTTTATCGGACAACTTTCAGTCAACGTCGCTGCGCAACAGATCGTCGCGGTTTGCGATTTTCTCAAAAGCGATCAAGACGTAAGTTTCAATTACCTCTCGGATCTGACGTGTGTGCATTATCCCGAGCGCCGCGACGCGCCGTTTGAGGTCGTCTACAACCTGTTTTCGATCGACTCGAACGAGCGTGTGCGTTTGAAAGTCAAAACGAACGGAAGTGTTGAGAGTGTAACCAGTGTCTGGCCATCTGCGAACTGGCTTGAGCGCGAGGTGTTTGATCTGTTTGGAGTTACATTCACGAATCATCCGGACCTGCGCCGTCTACTTTTACCGCCAGACTGGGAAGGATATCCGTTACGAAAAGATTACCCGCTCGAGTTCATTGAGAACGCCTGGACCGAGCGACACCTGCCTGTCATGACTGAAGTTGAAATGGAGCAGTTGCAGCAACGGCGCGCGTACGGGCTCGAAATTCTTTCCGTGCCGCAGGAACGAATGATGCGCCAGATATTTATTGGCGGCAAAGAAGTGATGCCGAAGGATAAATGACGCCAAAAGAGATCGCCGCTCATTACAGTGCAAAGGTTTTCGACACGCCGGAAGCGGCCGAGGTGGCAGGATTTGTTTTGGCTGAAACCGCAGCGCCGAGAAACGTCTGGAACAAGGCGAGCGCCGCGAGTGCAATCGTATTGAAACTCGTAGATCGAAGAGAAAGCGGAGACGTCGACGATATCGGACTCGTCATCGAACCATTCCGCGTCACCGGTTGTTACAAACCAAAGCCCGCGGAGACGCCCGCAGCTTAAGAAGTAAAAATGCACCAGGTAGAAATAGCGACAACTCAAGAGACACTGCTCGACAGCCCAGAGATGGTGCTGAACATGGGCCCGCAGCATCCTTCAACGCACGGCGTGTTGCGCGTGGTTCTCAGGCTCGACGGCGAGACCGTGATGGATCTTGATTGCGACATCGGTTATCTGCACCGCGGCATGGAGAAGATTGCAGAGAACCGCATGTACACGCAGATCGCGCCCTACTGGGATCGACTCGATTACATCGCGGCGGTCTCGAATGGTCTCGTGTGGGTGGAAACCATCGAGCAGATGATGGGACTGCCGGTCCCCCCGCGCGCGCATTACCTGCGCACGATTCTGACGGAACTCAATCGCATCGCTTCACATTTACTCTGGCTTGCGACGCACGCGCTCGACATCGGCGCCGTGACTGTTCTGCTCTGGGCGTTGCGCGAACGCGAAGAGATTCTGAAGATCTTCGAACGACAGTTTGGTGCGCGCTTGACGTGTCATGCGTGGCGCGTCGGCGGCATGCCCAACGATGCTTACGACGATTTCAATAAAGACGTCCGGCAGTTTGTAAATAACTTCCCGAAGCGACTCGACGAGTACGAAACAGTGCTTTCGGAGAATCGCATCTGGTTAAGCCGAACGGTTGGCATCGGCGTGATTTCCGCGGAAGACGCGATTGCGATTGGTTTGTCAGGACCGGCGTTGCGTGGTTCGGGAGTTCCGTGGGATGTGCGGAAGTCGCGCCCATATGCAGCCTATGCCGACATGGACTTCGATGTGCCGCTTGGTGAGAACGGCGATACATACGATCGCTACCTCGTGCGACTGGAAGAGATGCGACAATCGCGACGCATCATCGATCAGGCGCTTGAACACCTTCCGGATGGACCAGTGAACGCGAAGCTGCCGAAGATTGTGAAACCACCGGCAGGCGACTACTACCATTCGATCGAAGGACCGAAAGGCGAGATCGGTTGTTACATCGTTTCCGACGGCACCGCACAGCCCTGGCGCGTGAGAGTTCGGCCGCCGTCATTCATCAATTTACAGGCGCTGCGGCAGATGTGCATCGGCCATCTCGTCGCCGATGTGGTGGCGATAATCGGAACGCTCGACATTGTTTTAGGAGAGATCGATCGCTGAGATGAAGTTTCACGCGGCGG
Source organism: Pyrinomonadaceae bacterium (assembly GCA_035257785.1). Lineage (GTDB taxonomy): Bacteria > Acidobacteriota > Blastocatellia > Pyrinomonadales > Pyrinomonadaceae > PSRF01. The sequence goes on along the minus strand of DATEWS010000196.1, from coordinate 32 downwards.
CGCAGCGGCGCAACGAATAACCGAATATTCCG